>CAIRAS010000254.1 GCA_903876615.1 uncultured Holophagaceae bacterium | reverse complement strand
GGACTTCTCCCAGAAGGTGATCCACCGCCGGGCCATGGAGGCCCAGCTGGCCAAGACGATCATGAGTCTCCAGCAGGTCAGCGAGGCCACGGTCCACATCACCCCCTCCAACGACAGTCCCTTCCTCACCGACAAGGAGGACGCCAAGGCCAGCGTGCTGCTCAAGCTCCGCGGCTCCCGCATCCTGCCCGACGAGAACACCCAGGCCATCGTGAACCTGGTGGCCGCCAGCGTGGAGGGCCTGAAGCCCGATCAGGTGGTGATCATCGACCAGCACAGCCGGATCCTCTCCCGGACCGGCCGGGATCCCATGGTCGGCGCCAGCGACGCCCAGAAGAAGGTGGCCCGCGAAGAGGAGGACCATCTGGTCCGCCGCGTCACGGACCTGCTCGAGCCGGTGGTCGGCCTCGGCAAGGTCCGGGCCACGGCCCACGTGGACCTGGACTTTGACAAGGTGAAGATCAACGAGGAAAGATTCGATCCCCAAGGCCAGGTAGAGCGAAGCGTCCAGCAGAAGGACGAGAAGGTCCAGAAGCGCGAGGGCGGCGGCGGCGTCCCGGGCACTCCCAGCAACGTGGCCCCGGCCAATGCGGGGGCCTCGTCGAGCGCGCTGGAGACCAGCGACAAGAAGGAGACCACCACCAACTACGAGATCTCCAAGACCATACGGGCCATCGACCAAGCCACGGGCTCCGTGAAGCGCGTGACCTTGGCGGTGATCGTGGACCACCTCAGCGCCTGGGAGAAGGACCCCAAGGGCGAGCCCGTGCTGAAGCTGACGCCCCGCTCAGCAGAAGAGCTCAAGAAGATCCGTGATCAGGTGTCCACCGCCGTGGGCATTCAGACCAAGCGGGGCGACGAGCTCACCGTCGAGAACATGGCCTTCGCCACCCTCCAGGCCAATCCCAAGGAGGAGGCCGAGGCCAAGAAACAGTTCTGGGTGGATCTGGTCCGCCAGTTCGCGCCGAGCGTTGTCTACGGAATCCTGGGCCTGGCGGTCTTCTTCATGCTCATCATGCCCATGCTGAAGCGCCTCTCCGCAGCCATCAACCGGCCCGCCCCCATGCGGGTCGCCAGTGCCGATGGTGGTGAGAGCGGCATGTCTGGCGGCGGCTCCACCCGCAAGCCCGTCCAGGTGAAGTCCATGTCCGAGATCGAGTCGGAGATCGAGGCCGAACTGAACGCCGACGCGGCTTTCAGTGCCCCCGAAGCCCGGCGGCGCGAGCTGATCAAGAAGCGCCTCCAGGAAGGCTCCCACGAGGACCCGGAGACCATCGCCTCCCTGGTGCGCTCCTGGCTGCTTGAGGAAGGACGGTAGCCATGGCCAAACTCACCGGCATGCAGAAGGCCGCGGTGCTCATGGTCACCCTCGGGGATGAGACCGCCGCCAACATCTTCAAGTACCTCGAAGAGGACGAGATCCAGACGATCTCCCGCGAGATTGCCATCACCAAGCACGTGCAGCCGGAGGTGGCCGAGGAAGTCATGGAAGAGTTCCACACCATGACCCAGGCCCGCAGCTACATCAGCCAGGGCGGCATCGAGTACGCCAAGAAGCTGCTCATCAAGTCCGTGGGGCCGGAAGTGGCGCGCAAGATCATCGACCGACTGGTGAAGGCCCTGGAATCCAGCGCCGGTTTCACCAGCCTGGAGCGCGCCAACCCCCAGCAGCTGTCCAAGTTCATCCAGAACGAGCACCCCCAGACCATCGCGCTGATCCTCGCCCACCTGAACGCCTCCCAGGCGGCGGAGCTCATCTCCAGCCTGCCCGAGGTGCTGCGCAGCGACGTGGCCATGCGCATGGCCAGCCTCCAGGAGATCAGCCCCGAGGTGGTGCGCCGCATCAGCCTCATCCTCGAGCAGAAGCTGGAGGCCCTGGGTTCGTTCGCCACCGAGGCCTACGGCGGCGTCCGTGCCGTGGCGGAGCTCTTCAACCGCATGGACCGCAACACGGGCCGCGCCGTGCTGGAGAAGATCGAGACCGAGAACCCGCAGCTGGCCGCCAGCATCCGCGATCTCATGTTTGTCTTCGATGACATCCTGCTGATCGATGACAACGGCATCACCGAGATCCTCAAGCGGGCCGACAAGAAGACCCTCACCATCGCCCTGAAGGGCACCAGCGAGGAGCTGCAGAACCAGTTCTACCGGAACATGTCCAGCCGCGCCGTGGAGCTCATGAAGGAGGAGATGGAGTTCATGGGCCCCGTGAAGCTCAAGGACGTGGAGAAGTCCCAGCATGAGGTGGTGGAGATCGTCCGTCAGCTCGAGGAGGAAGGCGTCATCGCGATCGGCGGCGGCGGAGGCGAGGACTATGTCACCTAGCGATCGAGGGCGCCGCCATGGCCACTAGGGGCTTCATCCGGGCCGAAGACCTCCAGGACACGCGCCTGGGGGCCTTCCCGTATTTTCCCGTGGACGCCCTCCAGTCCCAGGGCTCCTTCGAGGAGGGCGAGGGCTCCGTGTCCTCGGAGCTGGGCGACTATGCCGCTTCGGATGTGCCCATCGAGGAGCGCATCGTCGATCGGCTCCAGGAGGCTGAGCGCCAGGCCCAGGAAATCGCCCGCCACGCCTACGAGGAGGGCTTCGCTGCCGGCGAGACCGAGGGGCGCGCCTTCGGCGAGAGCCAGTACAAGACCTACATGCAGCGCCTGGAAGAACATCTGGCAGAGCTGGCCGGGGTCTCGGTCACCCTCCAGGCGACCCTGGATGAGCAGTTGATCGCGCTGGCCCTGGCCGTCGGCGAGCATCTTGCCGTGCAGCAGATCGAGCAGGCGCCGGGGGCCGTGAAGGCCATGATGGACCGGGTCCTCGAGGAGCTGCCGTTCCCGTTGCCCCGGGGCCGCCGGGACGGTGAGATGCCCATGCAGATCTTCCTCAATCCGGCCGACCTCGAGCAGCTCGGCGACCAGTTCTCCGATCACACCGGCCTGGCCCTCCTGAGCGAGGGCAGCCTCTCCCGGGGCAGCCTCCGGATCGAGGCCCCCCAGGGCATCTTCAACGGCACCCTCGAGCGCCGCCGGGAGGCGCTCATGCAGCTCATCGCCCGGCTGCGGGAAGGTGGCACGCTGTGAACACGGTGCTGGATCCCGTTGCCCTGGCAGCCCGCCTCTCGGCGCTGCCGAAGGGCGACTGGATGGGTCGGGTCACCAAGGTGGTGGGCCTCGTGGTCGAAAGTACGGGTCCCGAGTGCTCGGTGGGCGAGCAGATGCTCATCCATGGCACCGATGCTGTCGGCCAGCCCCGCCTCTTCCACGCGGAAGTGGTGGGCTTCTCCGGCCAGCGTGTCCTGCTCATGCCCATCGAACAGACCGAAGGCATCCGGCCTGGGCTATGGGTGGAAGGCACGGGCCACCAGCCCGAATTGCCCGTGGCGGACGAGCTGCTGGGCCGGGTCATCGACCCCCTGGGCCGGCCCCTGGATGGGGGGCCCCCCATCCAGGCCACTGCCCACCTGCCCCTCCAGGGGCCGCCCCCCAACCCCCTGCGCCGGAAGCGCATCGACCAAGTGCTCTCCACCGGCGTCCGCGCCGTGGATGGGCTGCTCACCCTCGGCAAGGGCCAGCGGGTAGGCATCTTCTCGGGCTCCGGCGTGGGCAAGTCCACCCTGCTGGGCATGGTGGCCCGCAACACCTCCGCCGAGGTCAACGTCATCACGCTGGTGGGGGAGCGGGGCCGCGAGCTCCGCGAGTTCATCGAGAACGACCTGGGCGTCGAGGGCCTGCGCCGCAGCGTGGTGGTGGTCTCCACCGGCGACCAGACGCCCCTGCTGCGCCTGCGCTGCGCCATGGCCGGCACCACCGTCGCCGAGTACTTCATGCGCCAGGGCAAGGACGTCCTGCTGATGATGGACAGCGTCACCCGCTTCGCCATGGCCCAGCGTGAGGTGGGACTCAGCGCGGGTGAGCCACCCAGCTCCCGGGGCTACACGCCCTCGGTGTTCGCCCTGCTGCCCCGGCTCATGGAGCGGGCCGGCACCTTCGAGGGGATGGGTTCCATCACCGGCATCTACACCGTGCTGGTGGAGGGTGACGACCTGAACGAGCCCATCAGCGATGCCGTGCGCGGCATCCTCGACGGCCACGTAGTGCTCTCCCGGAAGCTGGCCTCCAAGAATCACTTCCCTGCCATCGACGTCCTCTCCAGCCTCTCCCGACTCTTCAGCGCCCTGGCGCCGCCGGAGCAGAAGCAGCTGGCCAGCAAGCTCCGCGACCTCATGGCCACCTACCAGGACGCCGAGGACCTGATCCAGATCGGGGCCTACACCAAGGGCTCCAGCACGGCCATCGACCAGGCCATCCAGTTCCAGGCCTCCATCCAGTCCTTCCTCCGGCAGGCCACGGCCGAAAGCTCTGACCACCGTCAGGCCATGCTCGCCATGGGCCAGATCTTCGGCATCGACCTCACGCCCTTCCTGAAGGCGCCCGCCTGATGGCCGCCCGGTTCCGCTTCCGACTCGAGCCCCTGCGCAAGCTGCGGGAGGCCCTGGAGCGTGAGGCCCAGCGCGCCCTGGCCCGGGCCCTCCAGGCCGAGCGGGACATCCGGATGGAACTCGAGGCCCTGGCGGACCAGCGCCAGGCCCTCTTCGAAGCCCGCCGCCAGGCCGCGGGACAGGTGCTGGACCTGGCCCTCTGGCGGGACGGCGAGCGCTTCCTGGTTGTCCTGGAGCGCCGGCAGCTGGAAGGCTACGAGCGCCTTCGGGTCGCCATCGCCAAGGTGGCCGAGGAGCGGGAAGCCCTGACCCTCGCCCACCGAAACCACCTGATGCTTGTCCGCCTCAAGGAACGCCGCGCCCTCGAGCATCAGCGCGAGCAGCAGCTCCGAGAGGCCCTGGAGCTGGACGAGCTGGCCATCCTCCGGCACCAGCCCCGCAGCGCCTGACCATGAAGGAGCTCCCATGAATGCCCGCTTTCTGCTTTGGATCTCGGCGCCCCTCGCGCTGTCCGCGGGCGTCATCTGGCTGTCGGCCCAGGAGCCCAAGGGCGACCTCAAGGGCGTCGCCGGCGAAGGCGTGAAGATCGCTGAGCTGGCCTCCCAGCTCCAGAACCGCGAGCGGGCCATCGCCCAGAAGGAAGCCGAGCTCCGGCAGCTCGAGCAGCGCCTCAACACCCTCCAGTCCACGCTGGACAAGGACCGCGGCGAGCTGGCTGCCCGCGAGCGGGCCGTGCAGGAAGCCCTGCTCAAGGTGGAGAACCTGAAGGTCCGCCCCGCCATCGACCCCCAGATCATCCGCACTTACGAGGCCATGGACCCCGCTGCCGGAGCCCAGTCTCTGAAGGAGCTGGCTGGCCAGAACATGGAAGTGGCCGTAGCCCTGCTGGCGGGCATGACCCCCAAGAAGGCCGGAAAGCTCATGGACCAGCTGGCCCCCCTGGACGCCAAGCTCGCGGGGCGCCTGTCGGAGCGCGTCGGCATGTCGAAGCCCAAGGAACTCTAAGGGCCAGGCGAAGATCTGGGGCGGGGCCCTGGGGCCTTTCTGCCCAACAGCCGCGGCACAGTCCTCGCCCTGGAAGCTCACCCGGATCTTCCGGACGAGAGGTTCCCATGGCTTCTGCCTGCCCTGTGGCCACCCTGGCGCTTCCGGATCGAGCCTCGGCGGAGCGCCCTGACAGCAAGTCTGCCAATGCCGCCGGTGGCCACTTTGCAGGCCTGATGGCGCAGCTCAGCCAGCCTCAGGCCACGCCCAGCCCGGCCGAACCAGCCCGAATCCCCTCGGCCAGGGCTCACCGGGCTGCGGCCCGAAAAGCAGTTGCCACCGCCAATGTCCCGCCCGCGTCCAGCGAGGCCGGTCACCGGGCAGGGGCTGCCTCCGCGCCGCAGGATGGGGCCACCAGCAGCGCCGCCACTGAGCCCAGGGCACCCCAGCGGACTGCCGCAAACCCCGAGGTGGCCGTCCCCCAGGCTGCGGCCCCCCAGGCCTCGTGCCAGGACACCTCAGCCGCCGCCACCGAACCTTCCACGGTACCTGCTACCCCCGACCCCGGAGCCCCGCCTCCGGCGGCTCTCGCCCAGGACCCGACAGTCATCCCCCTCCTCCTGCTCCCTGCTGATGCCGTTCCGCTCCCAAAGACGGTCCCCCCGGAAGCCGCGACGGTCCTGGCTGCGGTCCCCGGGCTGACGCCTGAGGCCGCGCCCACCGCCGTGACAGCCACCCTCCCCACTGCTGTTCCCACTGCGATACCCACCGCGATACCCACTGCGATACCCACCTCGATACCCACCGCCGACCCCACCGCTGGGCCTACCGCCGTACCACCAAATGGATCAACCCCGACAGCCTCCGGCGTCGCCCAGGCCATCTTCGAAGCCCCGGCCCCGCAGGGGACCACCCCGACGGCAGACCCCGCCCACCTCAAGGCAGCCCTTGCCTCCTCGGACACCACCCTCAAGGTGATCCGCCCTACCGAGGAGCCAGCCCCTGCCCCCCTGACACGTGCTGCCCCCTCCCCGGTGGCAGAGCCCGCGACCACCAAGCCGAGCCTGCCTGCGGCACTGCCCCAGGAGCTGGCACAGCTTCCCGCCAGACCGGCGCTCCAGGCCGATGCCTTGGAAACGCAGAGATCTCCTGACCAGGCCCCACCTGGGGAGGGTGCCACGCCTGTGAGCCTGGACCCAGCAGAGACCAAGGCCGCACCGGACCTGCAGGCCATCGCCAGCCGCACCCTGGACGGAGCCTCCCCGGCAATGCTGGGCACCCTTCAGCGCGCCGTGGAGGCGCCTGCCACCACCGCCCCCGCAGCCCCATCGGCTCCGCCCCAGGCCGCACCCACCCCGCCCAGCGCGCCTGTCCTCCAGGTGGGCGGCAGCGTCCGCTGGATGCTGAAGACCGGCGCCCAGGAGGCCCAGCTGCAGCTGCACCCGGACTCCTTGGGACAGGTCACCATTCATCTCAAGGTCGAGGGTGGCGAGGTCCACGCGAAGCTCTGGGTCACGGAGCCCGCTTCCGTCCAGGCCGTGCAGGAAGGACGCCCCCACCTGGAGCAGGCACTCAAGGAGCAGGGGCTCCAGCTGGGCAGTTTCGATCTGCAGCAGGGCCATCGGCCCTTCCAGGACACACCCGCCGCTCCGGGCACCCGCGAACGCACCCTGCCCGAGGTGGTTCCCGCCCGGCAAGAAGCACCCGCTGCCGCCCCCCCTCCCATCCTAAACGCGCGCCACGTCGAGCTCTACGCGTGATCGGCACGGTTCCTGTTCTTCACTTCCCCTGGAGGTCCACATGCAAACCGGGATGATCAGCACCACGACCACGGCCACCGCCGCTGCCACGGCAACAACCGGTCCGAGCAGCTCCATCGACAAGAACGGCTTCCTTCAGCTGCTGGTGGCCCAGCTCAAGAACCAGGACCCGACCGGCTCCGGCCAGGATCCGAACGCCATGGTGCAGCAGCTGACCAGCTTCTCCAGCCTGGAGCAGGCGCAGCAGACGAACACGCTGCTTCAGGGCCTGCAGACCCAGAACATGGGGCTGTTCCAGGCCCAGGCCGCGTCCCTGATCGGGAAGAAAGTGGAAGTGGACGGCTCAGGCTACAACCTGCAGTCCGGCCAGGCGGGCATGAACCTGTATCTCTCCTCCGCCGCCAACGTCACCCTCACCGTGAAGGACGCGGACGGCAATGTGGTGCGGACCCTCTCCCAGGGGGACCTCGCATCCGGCAAGGCCACGGTCAACTGGGATGGCAAGGACGCCAGCGGAAATCAACTGCCGGACGGTTCCTACTCCGTCAGCGTGCAGGCCACTGCCAAGGACGGCAAGGCTGTGCCTTATCAGTCGAGCCTGGTCATGAAGGTGGACTCAGTCGCCTTCTCCAGCACCGGCGAGATCTCCATCATCTCCGGCTCGAACGCCTTCCTCATGTCCAAGGTCCTCGGAATCGCCAGCTGATCCGTCCCGTCCCCCTCACCAGGAGCCATCCATGAGCCTCTACTCCGCCTTCTACTCCGGCCTCTCCGGTCTCGCCACCAACGCCAACGCCCTGAACGTGATCGGCAACAACCTGTCGAACATCAACACGGTCGGCTTCAAGGGCTCGAGCACCACCTTCCGCGACATCTTCAGCACCAGCCTGGGCGGCGTCTCCACCCAGGGCAACGGCAACCCCATCCAGTTCGGCCTGGGCGTGCAGACCAACAGCGTGAGCCAGGACTTCAGCCAGTCCTCCTTCCAGAGCACCGGCAACGCCCTCGACATGGCCATCCAGGGCAACGGCTTCTTCACGCTGCAGACCTCGGATGGCCGCCAGGTCTTCTCCCGCGCCGGCAACTTCTCCCGCAACAACGACGGCTTCCTGGTGGCCAGTGACGGCGCCAGCGTCATGGGCTGGAACCGCGACGCCAGCGGCCTCGTGAACACCTCCGCCACCCTATCGCCGATCCGCATCGACGCGGGCACCACGGCCAGCGCCAATCCAACTCAACTCATCCGCATGGGCGTGAACCTGAACGCCAGCGCCGCGGCAGACGCCACCTCGACCCTGACCACGCCCGTCCAGGTCTATGACAGCCAGGGCAACACCCAGACCCTCATCGTCACCTACACCAAGACTGGCCCCAACACCTGGGACTACGCGGTCTCGGGGGCCTCCCCTGCCGCGATCAACAGCGGCGCTGCGGGCCGGCTTACCTTCTCGGACACTGGGGCCCTGCTTAGCATCGACCCGGCCCCCTACAACCCATTGGGCTTCACACCCTCGATGACAACCACCAATCCGACCCTGAGCATCGCCTGGAACAACGGCGCTGCGCCCAGCAGCATCACCTTCGGCATTACGAACACCGGCAACAGCGCCAACATCACCCAGTTCAGTGCCGCCAGCGCCACCAGCAGCAGCTTCCAGGACGGCTACGGCGCCGGCACCCTGCGGGACATGACCGTGGACCAGAACGGCAAGGTGAGCGGCACCTTCACCAACGGCCAGGTCATCGCCCTGGCGCAGATCGCCATCTCCTCCTTCAACAACATGAACGGCCTGGTGCAGACCGGCAACAACCACTGGGGCCAGAGCCTGGCCTCGGGGTCGCCCACCATCGGCCTTGCCAACCAGGGCGGCCGGGGCGGCGTGCTCGGCTCCAACCTCGAGCTGTCCAACGTGGACGTGGCCGGTGAGTTCACCAAGCTCATCCTCAGCCAGCGGGGCTACGAGGCGAACTCCAAGATCGTCACCACCACGGACCAGCTCATGCAGGTCACGCTGAACCTCAAGCAGTAGCTGCTTTCGTTCCTTGAGCGCGGCCCCCCGGGGCCGCGCTTTGCGTACCGGGACCCATTGGCGGGTAAACTTGGGCCTTTGACCGAGGCCCCATGTCCGGACACGAAAGCCTGCCCCTCGCCCCGCGCCGGAAGACTCGGCAGATCATGGTGGGTCCGGTGCCGGTAGGCGGGGACGCCCCCATCACCGTCCAGAGCATGACCAAGACCGACAGCCGCGATGTGGAGGCGACGCTCAGCCAGATCTACGCCTACGCCAACGCGGGCTGCGAGATCGTGCGGGTCAGCGTCCCCACCACCAAGGCCGGCGAAGTCTTCCACGAGATCTGTGACCGCAGCCCCATCCCCGTGGTGGCGGACATCCACTTCGACTACCGCCTGGCCCTGGTGGCCGCGGACGGCGGCGCCGCCTGCCTGCGCATCAATCCCGGCAACATCGGCAGCCAGGACCGGGTCCGAGCCGTGGTGGACAAGGCCGGCGCCAAGAACATCCCCATCCGCATCGGCGTCAACGGCGGCAGCCTCGAGAAGGACCTCCTGGAGAAGTTCGGCTCCGCCACCCCCGAAGCCATGGTGGAGAGCGCCCTGCGCCACATCGACGTGCTGGAGCGCGAGGGCTTCCGCGACATCAAGATCAGCCTCAAGGCCAGCGACGTGGTGCGCACGGTGCAGGCCTACCGCCTGCTGGCCAGGCAGGTGGACTACCCCTTCCACCTGGGCATCACCGAGGCCGGCACCCCCTTCGGCGGCACCATCCGCTCCAGCGCGGGCATGGGCATCCTGCTGGCCGAGGGCCTAGGCGACACCATCCGGGTCTCCCTGACGGGCGAGGGCGAGGACGAGTGCCGCGTGGGCCACGAGCTGCTGCGCTCCCTGGCCCTGCGCACCGGCGGCTTCCGCATGGTGAGCTGCCCCAGCTGCGGCCGGGTGCAGATCGACCTCAACCGGGTGGCGAATGAGATCGAGGAAGGCCTCAAGCTCATCAACCACGAGAACATCACCTACGCGGTCATGGGCTGTGTGGTGAACGGCCCCGGCGAGGCCCGGGACGCGGACCTCGGGGTGGCTGGCGGCGCGGGCGAGGGACTCATCTACCGCAAGGGCGAGCTGATCCGCCGGGTGAAGGAGGAGGACCTGGTCCCCGCCTTCCTCGAGGAGGCCCGCAAGGTGAAGGCCGAGGCCGATGCCGCCGCGGGGGCCTAGGGTGCTCCCCTGGCTGCTGGCTCATCCCGCGGGGACCGTGGCCCTGCTCCTGGTCCTGGAGGCCTGCCTGCCGGTGCGCTTCCAGCCCACGGCCTGGGTCTGCCGCGGCGCCATCCGGGCCTACCAGGCCGTCCTCTCGGAGCACCTGCCCACCCAGTGCAAGTTCACCCCCACCTGCAGCCACTACGGCCTGGCCTGCATCCAGAAGTTCGGCACCCTGCGGGGCGGACTCCTCACGACCTGGCGCATCCTCCGCTGTTCCCCCCTGACTCGGGGTGGTTTTGATCCCGTGCCCTAGAGCCGTTCATTAGCTAATTTATTGAAAATAAATTAGCTATATCAACACAAAAAGATATTGCAGAATAGATGATCCTTTTTGTATTATTTACTGATCGGCTGGGATCGTCCGCCCTCGTGGGGCGGCCCCCGAAACCGACCCAGGAGACCCCATGACCCTCGATCTCGGCACCAAGGTTGGCGACGTTGTCCTCGCCTGGCCCCAGGCCATGCGCTATCTCGAGTCGCAGGGCGTGGACTACTGCTGCGGCGGCCACCGCACGCTGGGAGAGGCCTGCGCGGCCGCAGGCCTGGCTCCGGAAGCGATCCTGACGGGGCTCACGGCTCTGGAGGCGCCCGCCCCGGATGCCCCCTCCCCGCAGTCCTGGCTCAAGGCCTCCCTGACAGCCCTGATGGACCACCTCGAGAGCAGCCACCACGCCTACCTGCGCGCGGAGCTGCCACGGCTGGAGGCCCTCCTCCAGAAGGTGCTCCGCGCTCACGGAGAGCATCATCCCGAGCTGCAGGCTGTCTCCGCGCGGTTCGAGGAACTCTCGGCGGACCTGATCCCGCACCTCATGAAGGAAGAACAGATCCTCTTCCCCTTCATCCGGCAGATGGAGGCCGGCGAGAGCGGCTCCGCCTGCTTTGGCACGGTCCAGAGCCCCATTCGTGTCATGGAGGCCGAGCACGAAGCTGTCGGCGGCATGCTCGCGGACCTCCGCGCCTTCACCAAGGGCTACGCGGTCCCCGCTGACGGCTGCGCGAGCTTCCAGGCGCTCTATGACGGCCTCCGAGCGCTGGAGGCGGACACGCACCTGCACATCTACCTGGAGAACCAGCTGCTCCACCCGCGGGCCGTAGCCATGGAGGCCACCAGCCGCCGCTGATTGGCGACCCCGCCCCTGAACTGATAGGTTGGAAGCAGGGGAGGGCTGCGTGGCCAACTGGCGGGACACGGGTATCGGTGCATTCTTGATGGCGGTCTTCGTGTTGGGCATGGTGCCCGTCACTGTGATCACCGTCCTGCTGGCCGTGCCGTTCCTCGGCCGCCCGCGGGCCTTCTTTGCCATCGCCCCGATGTTCGCGAACTGTGTGGCCTGGTTCTGCGACGTCCCCTTCAGCCTTGGGGGCTGGGAGCGGATGCCCGAAGCCATCCGCGAAGGCCGCCAGCCGGTGATCTTCATGTCCAACCACGAGAGCCAGCTGGACCCGCCGTACCTCGTGGCCGCCCTGCCCCTGCCTGCGGTCTACATCGGCAAGCATGAGCTGAAGTACGTGCCCTTCATCGGCTGGGCGGGCTGGGCTGCGGGCGTGATCTTCATCAACCGAGGCGACCGGGAGAAGGCGATTTCGAGCATCAAGGACGCCGCCCGGCAGATCCGCGGCGGCAAGAACGTGGTGATCTTCCCCGAGGGCACCCGCAGCCGCACCGGCGAGCTGTTGCACTTCAAGAAGGGCGGCTTCGCCCTGGCCCTGGACGCAGGCGTGCCCATCGTCCCCATGGCCACCGTGGGCGGCTTCAATGCCCTGCCCTCCGGTGGCCTGCGCATCCGGCCCGGGCGCTTCACCATGCTGGTGGGAGATCCGGTCTACCCCGGAGAGCATGCGGACCGCGATGCCCTGGCCGCCGAAGTGCGGCTGCGCATCGAAGCCCTCGTGGCCCAGGCCCGCGCCGAACAGGCTGCGGCGGTCTAGGCCCACTCAGCGGAAAGCGGGATCCTGCTTGGAGACTTTGAGTTTGCCGGCATGCAGCCGGTCCGCGAGCTCCACCATGGCCAGGGCGGCAGCGCGGTCGCCGAGCCGGGCCACCATGCGGGCCATGAAGTAGAGATTCACCGACAGCACCCGCTTTTCGTTGTGCTTCTTGGCGGCGAGGTCCGACGCCGCGAGCTGCTGCCGGAAGGCTTCGAACCGGATACGCGCGCCGGCCCCATCACCCGACACAGCCTGCTTCACACCGGCCAGCAGGATCGTGTTCGAGTGGCCCGCAGGCCAGGCGCCTTCGAGCTCCTTGAGGTAGCCCTCGGCGGCCAGGCGGTCTTGGCGGTCCCAGGCAGTATAGGCCAGCAGGCTCCGCAGCACGTTCGAGCTGGGCACTTCCCGCAGGCCGGCCTTCAGGCGCGCCTCGGCCTCGGTGCTGCGACCCATCCAAAGCAGGGCGTCCGCCGCGGTGACGTAGGCGAACTCCACCGTGGGACGCAGGGCCAGGGCGCGGTCCGCGTGTTTGAGCGCCTCCGGCAGGTTGCCCTCGTTCTGGAGCAGCACCCCCAGCCGGTGGTGGGCCTGCCAGCCCTCCGGGAACAGGCTGAGCGACTTTTCGAAATACCGGTGGGCCGCCTGGTGGTTGTCCTCGCCGTCCAGCCCCGCGAAGACATCGGCCAGCACGTCGTAGGCCTTGTGGTCGGCGGGATCCAGGCGCACGGCCTGCAGCGCCATCTGGCTGGCACCCTCCAGGTCGCCCAGGCGCAGCTGGATGGAGGCCAGCGCCCGGTAGGCCTGGGAGGCGCTGGGGTCCAGGCGCATGGCCTTCTC
>CAIRAS010000253.1 GCA_903876615.1 uncultured Holophagaceae bacterium | reverse complement strand
GGCACCCTCGGGCACGTTCTCGATGAACTTGGTGGTGACCTGACCCTTGAGGGCGGCCTCCATCTGCTTGCGGCCGAGGTCGTGCTGGTAGGTCCAGCCCGCGTCCCCGACGGGGCTCACGTAGATGAAGCCGACCTTGACAGGCTCGGCGGCGGTGAGAGCGGTGCTGCACAGCACGGCCCCTGCCAGGGTTGCGAGGGCGAGGTTGCGGGTGTTCATGCGGTGTTCCTCCAAGGTGGGTGGGGGGAGCCGCCCCGGAGGGCGGAGGGTTAGGGGGGGTCAGGCGTCGGGCAGGAAAGTCTGTCCGAGAGAAGCGGGGGAGTTGAGGCGGATCGTGCCGCGGTTCCTGGAGATCAGGACGAGGACCAGGACGGTGGCCGCGTAGGGCATGGCCGACAGGAACTGGGCGGGGATGTTGATCCGCACGCCGGAACCCTGTACGAACATCTGAGCGATCATGCACCCGCCGAAAAGATACGCCCCTATCATGACCCGGGCCGGACGCCATGTGGCGAATACCACGAGGGAGAGCGCGATCCAGCCGCGACCCGCCACCATGCCCTCCACCCACATGGGCGTGTAGAAGACCGACATGAAGGCCCCGCCGATACCCGCCATGGCGCCCCCGAAGAGGACCGCCTGGTACCTGATTTTGACCACCCCGTAGCCGATGGAGTGCGCCGAAACCGGGGACTCGCCCACGGCCCGGAGCACGAGTCCCGCCTTCGTTCGGTAGAGGAACCAGGCCACGGCCACGATCAGGATCCAGGAAAAATAGACCAGACCCTGTTGCTCAAAAAGGGCTGGCCCGAAGAGCGGGATCTTGTGGAGCAGGGGAATGCGGATGGGCTCGACGCTGGCCAGCGCCACGGACTCGTAGGGCTTCCCGATGAAGGCCGAGAGGCCCACGCCGAAGATGGACAGCGCCAGTCCCGAGGCCACCTGGTTGGCCATGAGGGTGAGGGCGGAGATGCCGAAGAGCAGGGACATCAGGATGCCAGCCCCCATACCCGCCAGGATGCCCAGGAAGGGGTTGCCGGTGTGGTGGGCCACGGCGAAGGCCGCCACGGCGCCGACCGACATGGTGCCCTCGGCGCCGAGGTTGAGGACGCCCGCCTTCTCGGTCACCAGCTCACCGAGGGCGACGATGATGAGGGGCGTCCCCGCCACCACGGTGGCGAAGAGGATCGAGCTGATGAAGTTCAGTCCCATGGGGGGTCCCTACTTCCTGCGCCGGACCAGCCGCAGCCGGAAATTGATGAAAACATCGGATCCAAGGAGGAAGAACAGCAACATGCCCTGGAAGACCTTGGAGATTGACGAGGGCAGGTTGAGGTACTGCTGAGCCTGCTCGCCGCCCATGTAGAGGAGCGCCATGAGCAGGCTGGAAAAGAAGATGCCGATGGGGGTCAGCCGGCCCACGAAGGCCACGATCATGGCCGCGAAACCGTAGCCCGGGCTGATGTGTTCGGTGATCTGGCCGATGGGTCCGGAAACCTCGGAGATGCCCGCGATGCCAGCCATGGCGCCGCCCGCCAGCATGCCGATCCAGACCGAGCGCTTGGCCGAGAAGCCCGCATAGCGGCCCGCGTGCTCCGCCTGCCCCGCCACCTTCATCTGATAGCCGAGGAAGCTCTTGTTCATGAAGATCCAGCCCACCAGCAGCGCACCGATGCCCAGGAGCAGGGCCGCGTTGACCCGGGTGCCCGCCAGCAGGATGGGCAGGGTGGCCGTGGCGCTCAGCAGCTTGGTCTGGGGGAAGTTGAAGCCGTCCGGGTCCTTCCAGGGGCCGTGCACCAGCCAGGACACCACCAGCTCGGCGATGTAGACCAACATCAGGCTCGTGAGGATCTCGTTGGCGTTGAACCGCGTCCGCAGAAAGGCGGGAATTGCGGCCCAGGCCATGCCCCCCAGCGCCCCGGCCACGATCATGCCCGGCAGCAGGAAGGGGCTGGTGCTGCCCTCGAAGTGCAGGGCCAGGCCGCCGCCCACCAGGGCACCGATGAGCAGCTGTCCTTCGGCACCGATGTTCCAGACGTTGGCCTTGAACCCCACAGACAGGCCCACGGCGCAGAGCATCAGGGGCGTGGCTTTGAGGAACAGCTCGGCGATTCCGTAGGAATCCTTGATGGGATTGAGGAAGAAGACCTTGAAGCCCTCGACGGGACTCTTCCCCAGGACCAGGAAGAGGATCAGCCCGCTCAGGAACATGAGGGCCACCGCGAGCAGCGGTGAGAGGTAGCTCATGGTCTTGGAGGGTTCGGGCCGCTGCTCGAATTTAAGCCACATGGGGCGCGTCTCCAGGTTTCTCAGCGTCCGGCCACATGCCGCTCATCCAGATGCCAATCTCCTCGACCCCGGTCTCCGAGGTGACCTTGCTGGGGGAAAGGGTGCCCTTGGCGATCACCACGATGCGGTCGCAGATCTCGAACAGCTCTTCCAGCTCCTCGGAGATGACCAGGATCGCCGTGCCTGAGTTGCGCAGGTCCAGGAGGGTCCGCCGGATGAAGGAAGACGCACCCACATCCACGCCCCAGGTCGGCTGGGCCAGCACCAGGAGCCGGGGTTCCTGCATGATCTCGCGGCCCACGATGAACTTCTGGAGGTTGCCGCCGGAGAGCGACTTGGCTTCGGAGTTGGCGCCCCCGCACTTCACATCGAAGCGGGCGATGCAGTCCTCGGCAAACTTCTTGGCCACGCCCCACTTGATGAGGCCGCTGAACAGCATGCCCTTGCGGTAGGCCGTGAGAAGGATGTTCTCGGTGAGGGTCAGGCGTGGCACCGCCCCCCGCCCCAGGCGTTCCTCGGGCACGAAGCACATGCCCAGGGCCCGGCGTCGGGTGGGCGTGAAGTGGCCCACCGGCACGCCGCACATCTGGACGGCCTGGTGGTCGGCCAGGGGTTCCTCGCCGGAGATGGCCCGCAGCAGCTCCTGCTGGCCGTTGCCTGAGACCCCGGCGATGCCGACGATCTCGCCCGCACGCACCTCGAGGTTGATGCCGTGCAGGTGCGTGCCGAAGGGATCCTCGGTGGGCTGGGACAGGCGTTCGATGCGCAGCCGCACCTCGCCGCCGTCACCGGGCTCGCCGTGGTGGCAGACCGGCAGGTCCTCGCCGATCATCATCCGCGCCATGGTCTTGGGCGTCTCCTGCGAGGGGGTGCAGGTGCCGGTCACCTTGCCGTTCCGAAGCACCGTGGCCTTGTGGCAGAGCTCCTGGATCTCGTCGAGCTTGTGGCTGATGTAGAGGATGCTCACGCCTTCGGAGGCCAGCTGGCGCAGGGTCTCGAAGAGCTTCCGCACCGCCTGGGGCGTGAGCACCGAGGTGGGCTCATCGAGGATCAGGAGGCGGGGATTTTGCAGCAGGCAGCGGATGATCTCCACGCGCTGCCGCTCGCCCACAGAAAGGGCGTGGACCAGCCGGCGGGGATCCACGGGCAGGCCGTAGCGGGTGGAGACCTCTTCGATGCGCTTGGAGAGGGCCGGCAGATCGAACTCGCCGGGAATGGCCAGCGCCACGTTCTGCACCACGGACAGCGTCTCGAACAGGGAGAAGTGCTGGAACACCATGCCGATGCCAAGGTCTCGCGCCTGGCCTGGGCTGGGAATGGTGACCGGCTGGCCCTCCCACCGGAGCTCGCCCTCGTCCGGTCGGATGACCCCGTAGATCACCTTCATGAGCGTGGACTTTCCGGCGCCGTTCTCACCCAATACGGCATGGATCTCGCCAGGCATCACGGTCAGATCGATGCCGTCGTTGGCGATCACGGAGGGGTAGACCTTCCGGATTCCTTTGATTTCGAGCCTGGGTGGTGCGGGTGTCTCTGTTGGCATCGGGCATTCCCGGCGAATCTTCAGATGGTGACACGGGGGTCTTCAGACGCCTGAGCCAAAAATCGGCCTGGATCCTGGACGGGGGGCTTCGACGGGGAATTTTCGGAATAAGACTGGTGCCAGAATGGGTTTGATCATAAAATTTTTCTCTAGGTAAGTCAATTTTTTTCACAAAATATGCCCCCCGGGCCCACCCCATAGAAATCCTTTTAATTCAAATGACTGTTTCAGGGATGGATGATGTTGATTGACACCCACTCCTCGGCACGTGAGGGCTCCTCCCCCAGGCCCTCGGGCCCTGGCGGGGGCAGACATCCGTAAATGGCACCAAAATCTCTGGATGCATCCCTTTTTAGCTAGAATTCACCCGACCCCCCCTGGAGGACCGCCTTCCCATGACCCTGGACCTGGATCCAAAGGCCTTCATGCGCCGCGCCATCGAGCTCTCCCGCATCCACATGGAGGCCGGCGAGGGCGGCCCCTTCGGCGCCGTGGTAGTCCGGGAGGGACTGATCGTCGCCGAGGGCTGGAACCGTGTCACCTCCACCCAGGACCCCACGGCCCACGCCGAGGTGGTGGCCATCCGCGAAGCCTGCTCCCGCCTGGGCACCTTCGAGCTCAAAGGCTGCGAGATCTACACCAGCTGCGAGCCCTGTCCCATGTGCCTCTCGGCCATCTACTGGGCCCGGCTGGACCGCATCTGGTACGCCAACAACCAGGCGGACGCCGCCGCCATCCAGTTCGATGACCAATGGCTCTACCGGGAAGTGGCCCTGTCCATCAGCGAGCGCAGCCTGCCCACCCGGAACCTCCTGCGGGACGAAGCCCTGACGGTCTTCCAGGCCTGGGACGCCAAGCCGGACAAGGTCCGCTACTAGCGCATCAGGCCGGGCTGAGCCCGGCCGGATGGTCTTAGTGCGCCAGCCGAAGGATGGTCCCGACCTCTTCGGGCGGGCGGCCGACGACGGCCTGGTAGTTGCCGCGGTCCGTGGCGCCCTCGGTGACGATGAGCAGCAGGGTCTTGTCGGGACCCAGCAGTCCCCGCTCCCGGAACTCGGCCGTGGACGCGTCTTCATGCAGCGCGGCCAGGGCGCCCAGGGCCGCGGCCCCGGTCTCGCCCGCGACGACGCCAGCAGCAGCCAGCTCCCGCATGCCCTGGCGGGCACGGTGGTCCCCGATGGAGATCATCCAGTCCACGCCCGTGGACACCCGGGGCCACGCCACGGGGGAGGGCAGGCCGCAGTTGAGGCCGACCATGATGGAGGAGTGGGGGCCGGGCACGGCCGTCATCTCGCCCTTGGCGGCGGAGGCCTGGACGCAGTTGGCGTCCGCGGGTTCCACGCCCACGAGGGCTCCGCTCCAAGGACGGCTGCGGAAGTAGCTCACGGTGGCGCTCATGAACGCGCCGACGCCCACGGGCACCACAACCACATCCGGATCCGGGAGACCCGCCGAGCGGAGGGCCTGCTCGATCTCCATGTAGATGGTGGTGTAGCCCTCCACCACGCGGCGCGGCGTGACGTCATAGCCGGGCCAGGAGGTGTCAGAGATGACCAGGCAGCGGTCGCTCGCTTCTTCCGCGGAGCGCGCCACGGCGGCGTCGTAGTCCCCGTCCACCACCGTGACCGTGGCCCCCTCGTTCTGGATGGCGTGGATGCGGGCCGGCACCGTGCCCGCGGGCACGAAGATGTGGCACTGGAAGCCCAGCAGGCGCGCCATGAAGGCCACGGCCCGGCCGTG
>CAIRAS010000252.1 GCA_903876615.1 uncultured Holophagaceae bacterium | reverse complement strand
TCAAGCAAAGTCTCGAGCGACTTCTAGAGACTCCGGTCGAGGCGTGAGGTTGTTCCCTGCTGCATAATGGGGACTTCCATAGCACCTTTACCAAGGAGTCTCCCATGCAGCGAACTTGGGTCATGGCCATTCTGGTGGCCTCGGGCCTTCTGGCCCAGACACCACCGCCCGTACCGCCGCCGGTCCCGGTTCAGGCTCCCACGCCCGAGCCGCAACCCGCAGAAGTAAAGACGGACGCATCGCCCGTGCCGAAGATGGACGAGCTGAAACCTGTCGAGTCGAAGGCTCCCGAATTAAAGTCTTTCGACCAGCTCCGGCCCACCCAGCGAAAGTTGGCCTATACCCTGAACCGGGCGGCTCTCTCTGCCCATGAGCTGGGCTACTACCGCAGCCATCCCAGGGCCATTGAAGTTCGGGAGGCGCTGGAGACCCTGATGAAGGCCAAGCTGGATATCCCCGAAAAGGCCCAGACAGCCCTTCCGGCTGCCGAGGCGTATCTGTCGAAGCTTCGCGCCAACCATGGCCTCTATGACGCGGAGGGGAAGAAGATCCTCCTCGATGGTACCTGGAAGGATCTCCGGACGGCCGCCCGGGCCGCCGCCAAGACCGGTCCGAAGGGCCTGGAACCCAGGCTCCTGAAGCTCAAAGGCCTGCTCTACGATTCCAAAGTGGATGCCGCAGCACCCACCTGGGCTGAGCCTGAGGCACCTGCCAAGGGCAAGAGGGCCAAGGCCATGAAGGGCCCCAAGGCGCCGGAGGGTTTCGCGGCTCAGAAGGCCATCACGGCTCTGTGGGTGAAGCGTGCGCAGGCCTGGATCGAGAACACCCCCCAGGAGGTGGAGGTCAAGGGCGAAAAGAAGACCCGCCGCCTGCCCGAGCCCCTACAGACCAAGGCGCTCAACGATTTGTTCACCTGGCTCGACAAGGACGACCTCGACCTGCTTCGAGATCCCGGCTTCGGCTGGCTTGACCTGCGTCGTCTCGGCGCGGTACCGGGGGCAGGCCTGCTGGCCAAGGCTGCCGACATCGCCGCCTCCAAGGCCCCGGAGGGGGCCCCGGGAGAGTTGACCCTGCTGCCCACCCTCGAACCCGTGATGGGCGAAAGCAAGTTCATCAAAGGCGAGGAGAAGCGGGCCGTCCTTGCTGACGTGAAGCAGGGTGCCGCTGCCGCGAACCTCCAGGAGCAGGCGGTGGTTCTGGAGAAACTGGCGCGTAGCCGGGACTACGACACGAAGTAGTCTTCCCCACCGGAATTAACCGGGGCGCGAGTGCGCCCCGTTTAACTTTTCTACTCCTCACCTTTGCGCTGCTTCCCTTCCGGATCGAATTGGTAGCCGACGCTCCGGATGGTATGGACCCAGCGGGGATGGTGGGGATCGTCCTCCATCATGCGGCGGATACGGACGATGAAGTTGTCCACGGTGCGGCTGGTGGGGTAGGCGTCCTCGCCCCAGACCTTGTCCAGGATGTCCGTGCGGCTCACCACCTGGCCGGGCCGCTCCATGAGCAGCTTCAGGATCATGGATTCCTTCACGCCCAACTGGAAGGCACCTCCGGGGCCCTCGCCGCAGAAATTGTCGAAGTCCACCCAGTAGGAACCATAAGTCTGACGGCTGCTGATCTCCCGGCTCTTGTACCAGGTCTCGCGCCGCAGGATGGCCCTAACCCGCAGCAGCAACTCACGGACCTGGAAGGGCTTGCCCAGGTAGTCATCGGCGCCGGTCTCGAAGCCGTGGACCCGGTCATCGTCGGTGTTCTTGGCGGTGAGGAAGAGGATCGGGGTGAAGTTCTTCGCCGCCCGGACCCGCTCGCAGATGGTGTAGCCGTCCAGGCCCGGCAGCATGACGTCGAGGATCACCAGGTCATAGGTCTCCGCCAGGATCTGCTTCAGGGCCTGGTCCCCCCGGGGGATCCAGGTGCAGGCGAGGCCCTCGAGCTCCAGGTTGAGCTTGATGCCCTCGGCGAGGCTGAGCTCGTCTTCCACCAGCAGGATCTTGGGTTCGGACATGGCAAACTCCAGGCACAGGTCTTGATCCTACTAGAATGAGCCCTTGGAGCATCCATGGACCCCCAATCAACCCCCTTCCTCAGCATCGTCATCCCCATCTTCAACGAGGAGGAGAACATCCCCACGCTGTGGGAGCGCCTGTCCCGGGTGCTGACCGAGCACTTTGCGGATCCGGCCCACAGCTGGGAGGTGATCTTCACCGATGACGGCAGCCGGGACCGCAGCCTGCCCATGCTCATCGACATCGCCCGGACCGAGCCCCGGGTGCGGGTGGTGGAATTCAACCGGAACTACGGCCAGCACAGCGCCATCTTCGGCGCCTTCGCCGAGGTGCGGGGCCAGGTGGTCGTGACCCTGGACGCGGATCTGCAGAACCCCCCGGAGGAGATCCCCAAGCTGGTGGCCAAGGTGGAGGAGGGCTTCGATGTGGTCGGCGGCTGGCGCCAGGGTCGCACTGACAACGACAGCTTCTTCCGCACCATGCCCAGCAAGATCGTCAACGCTGTCACCCGTAAGACCACGGGCGTGAAGCTCCACGACTACGGCTGCATGCTGCGGGCCTACAGCCGCGAGGTGGTGGACGCCATGCTGCTCTGCAAGGAGCGGTCGAGCTTCATCCCCGCCCTGGCCAACAGCTTCGCCCGGCGCATCACCGAGGTGCCCGTGGCCCATGCCGAGCGCGCGGCGGGTGAGAGCAAGTACGGCGTCTGGAAGCTCATCAACCTGCAGTTCGACCTGCTCACCAGCTTCAGCCTGCTGCCGCTCCAGATGCTCAGCGTCTTCGGCGTGGTCACCGCAGGCATCGGGTT
>CAIRAS010000251.1 GCA_903876615.1 uncultured Holophagaceae bacterium | reverse complement strand
GGCACCACCCTGACCGTCACGACGATGCTCACGGGGGCCCTGGTCCCTGGGCAGATCCTAGCCGCCACCAGCCTTGTGGCCAACACCAACATCCAGACCCTAGGCACCAGCACAGGTGGGGTGGGCACGGTAGTGGTCAACAACTCGCAAACGCTGGGGTCCTTGGGGGCGCCTGTCGCCTTCACGGCGAGCGGAACCGGCTTCGTGACCTCGGCGGGCGCGCTGAATGTCTTGGCCAGTTCCGCCGTTGGCATGGGGGACGCCCTGATCGGCGTCCTGCAGCCGGGAGCCGGGGCGGTCGGGACCACCCAGGACATCATCAACGCCCGCATGGTGGCACCGGAAGAATACGGCGCCGTGGGGGATGGCGTCACCAACGACACCGTGGCCATCCAGAAGTGGGCCATATGTGGCATCAAGAACAAGCTGCTCCCCGCGAAAACCTACAAGGTCATAAGCACCATCACCTTCGAGGAAGGGTCCATCGTCCAGGGCACAGGATCTGATTCCATCATTGACGCCTCTGCGTCCGGAGCCGGTTTCAACGGCGGCGTGGCAGCGTCGGGGGTGGTGAATGCCACCCCTGGAACGCTCGTAGCCCTCCCGGTCCTTGTCATTACCAACGTCCCCGGGGACACCTTGGTGACCTTCGCCAGCAACCACGGTCTGGCGATCGGGGATGTGATCGTGTTCCAGAATCCGACCGCGGCCAGCTTCGCGGCCTGCCCGATCAATGCCCATAATTACTGCGCCGGAGAGTTTGGGAGAGTCGCTGCGGTGACCAGCTCCACGTCGGTGACCCTCTGGGATCCCCTGTACTGCTCTGGAGCGACGCCCACCTATACCTCGGCCAACGTGAACATGTTCAAAATGACGAAGGCCAGCATCACCTTCCGGAGTTTCCGGGTGAAGGCGCCCGGGGCAAATCTCAACTACGGCTCCCTTCTGTTCCTTCAGACGGGGGCCGTGGTCCAGGACGTGCAGTTCGACAACAACGACAATGCCGGCCTGGCCATGGCGATGTGCTACGACTTCGGCGTGCGCGGCGTGATCGCACGCAACGAAGCGACGCCCAACGGATACAACTACGGGATCGCAGTGAGTTCCTGCCAGAGTGGTTCGATCCAGGCACTCACCAACACCGTCAGGCACGGGGTCACCATCAGCTCGGCCGGGGGCACGATTCTGGGGATGTCCGTGACAGGCTTCCCCAGCCGGGCCATTACCATCCACGATTCCATCTTCCATGGCGGGATCAGCGGCGTGGCCACGGTGGATTGCCATGGGGGCGCCCAGGACATCACCTTCGACAACTGCCGTATCTACAACGCTGCCAACATCGGCGGTATGGACATCCACTACCGCAACTGCAAGTTCTTCGCGGGGAACGTGGCGGGGGATGCTGGACTGGTCGCGGGGGGCGTCTGCGTCCTGGCCTCGGAACCCGTCGGAGGCATGTTCACCTTCGAGCATTGCGATTTCAGCACCCTGGGCAACCCCTTCAGCGCCAGCCGGGGCATCCTGGACTTCGGTGGCAATGGCTACGCCATCGGCTCCAATATGGTCGCCCCCATCGATATCCAGGTGCGGAACTGCACCCTGCGCTGCCCCAACGCCGCCAACGGCACAGCCTTCCTGTGGGTCGCCAACCGGGGCAGTTCCTATGCCGTGAATATGCTGGTGGATGGCCTTGTCCTTCTAGGGACCAGCGTCATCAACCGAGCGACCCGCTACGAGATCGACACGGCCACCAGCTTCACCGGGTCCATCAACGCCAGCCTCCAGCTGGTGCTCGGGACGGTCCCCACCCCCTCCGGAAGCAATACTTTCCAGGTCGGGCAGGGTCTCGCGGGTGCTAGCATCCCGGCCGGAGTGTTGATCGGGAATTACCTCTCGGGCGGTTCGGGTCCCGGTACGGTCGGGGCCATCTACAGCCTCAGCGCGCCGGCTGGGGTGACCATCATCGCCGTTGCCAGCGAAGCCATGACTTCCACCGGCAACCCCATCGCATCCTACCTGGTCGCGGACAACCTCACTGGTCCATGGCCGGTGGCAACCGCCCTGATGACCTACGTCGGAGGTCCGAACACGAACCCCATGAAAATGCAACGCCAGACCCAGCGCCAGACGATCACCACTACGGTAGCCGCAACCAACATCGGGTCGAGCTGGTTCTATCTCTTCCAGTACCCCAAGCCACCTACGGTCCAGGTCCAGCGGTCAGGTACCACGAACACGGGACTGGATGGTGCCGCGGGCCAGGTGCCCATCGCCTATCCCCACGTCGTGGACCTGAACTACTGCCAGCCTGCCATCATGTCGGCCGGGGGTGCCAACTTCACCGCCGGAACCAATGTGGATCTGCACACCTACGTTGAAATCAACGATTTCTGAGGTGACGCCATGCTCACTTATTCTCAAGCCTCCGGTGCCATGACCTTCAACGGCCTCCAGCTGGCGCACGGCTGGGCCGGTCTCTGGAACCATAGTTAAGGAGTTTCCCATGGCCACTCTCTCCAATCTCAGCCCAAACCTCGCAGCCTTCCTGGATACCCTGGCCTTTTCCGAGGGCACGGTGGCCTACGGCACCAACGATGGCTACGACGTCGTCGTCGGCGGCCAGTTGTTCAACGACTACTCTAAGCACCCGGACATCCTGGTCCACCTGTCGCCCACCTTGGCTTCCACGGCGGCCGGCCGTTATCAGCTGATGGCCCGCTACTACGAGC
>CAIRAS010000250.1 GCA_903876615.1 uncultured Holophagaceae bacterium | reverse complement strand
GGTGTCCTTCACCGGGATGGCCTCGTGCTTGCGCTGGCTGTGGCTGGCGATGGCCGCCACATCGTAGCGGTCATCCAGAGCGGGCTTGAACACCTGGACCTTCTGCCGGGCGATGACGGCCCGCTTGATCCGCCGGATGAGCTCTTCGGATTTGCCCGAGAACATGGGGCCGCAGATCACCTCCAGGGAACCCTGGCGCTGGTGCACAAACATCGGAAATCCTTACTTCGGCTTCGGGGTGGCAGCGGACTCAGGGGCCCGATGGGCCTGAGGCATCATGGGATCAGGAAGCCTCGCCAGATCCGGAACGGGGTTCTTCCCGTCCAGGGGCCTGCCGAGTTCCCTGGCCAACAGGTTACCGCCGTCTTTCGGAGAAGCCATGCGAAGAGCCCAGGCCTGGCGAAGCCGGGTCGGTCCCTCGGGTACCACTCGCACATCCACCGGCTGCAAGCTGGCCAAGCCCAGGTTCATGGAGCCGCGGTGATGCGGAACGTACATCACCAGGGGCACGATAAACGCCACCGCCACCAGGGGCCAGAGCAGCGAACTCGGCTCCCAGGCTTTGAGCGGCTGATCCTCCTCACTGCCCTTGCCCCGAAGACTGGCCTGCTTGGGGGGCTGGCCCACAAGGGGTACCAGCAGGCCGGCCTCGACGAGGACAGCCACGGCCTTGCAGGTATCCAGTTCCTCGTAGCGGCTTATCTGGGTGACCTCGGCGGTGGTCTGGGCCTGGCTGAAGTAGGACAGCACCACTTCCTGCTCGTGGGTCAGCCCGGAGGAGCCTTGCGGCATCTGGCCCCGCCCATCGAGAAGAGATGACACGTCGCGGTCGAGGTCAAGCTGGAGCGCCTGGGCTCCGGCCGACTTGCCGAGGGGCGTGTCCATGCCCGGCAGCCTTCGCTCCACCTCGGGCCACTCGTCCTGGATGCGTGCGGCCTCCATGAGCACCGTGTCCACGGGAATGGGCACGAAGTGGTCCCGGTCCAGATCCTGGGGCAGCATAGAGTCAAAGCGATAGTCTCCCTCCACCCAGCGGAAGGTGCGGTGCAGGATGGCCGTGGCTTGGTTGAAGAGGGCGTCCTGCAGGTCCGAGGAGGTGACCTTGCCCGCCTCCAGCAGCAAGGTGCCCATGCGCTTAAGGGTCTGGCGCTGGAGCTGGACCATGGCCAGCAGCTCCTCGTCCGTGAGGCGCCCAAGGCGGACCAGCATGGTGCCCAGCCGATCCTCCAGGCGCACCTGGTTGGAGTCACAACCAACGATCTCCCCGTTCTCGAAGAAGACCTTCACAAACTCCTGGCCCTGGGAGAGCACCAGGGTGCCGTTCTTCCCCTGGATCTTGATCATGTTGAAGAGGGAAAACAGGTCGAAATCCCGGAGGGAGCCTTCCAGTGCCATCTCAGGACCTCCCCAGCAGCAGCTTCAACCAGGAGCGGCCGTAGAACAGCACCAGCAGCGCGGTGCCCACGGCCAGCCAGGTGGAGGTGGGGTCCGCCAGGATCTCACCGGGATAGCGCACCGAGCGTCCCGTGGCGAGGACCATGCCCACGGCCAGACTGAGGGAGAGGAACTCCACCAGCCCCTCGCGGGTCTCGCCCAGGAAGGCCAGGTCACAGCCCGGCAGCACCACGATCAGGCTCTTGTGCAGCCAGCGGGTGGCCTGCTGATGGGCCGCCACTTCATCGAGCTTCTTCCGACGCTTCTCCTGATGGAGACCATCCCGGAGGACGAAGAGGTGATGGCACTTGGGGCAGACCTCCACGTTGGGACTGTCCGTGGTGTGGAAGGGCTCGCCGCAGCGGATGCACTGGGTCGCGTGGGCCATGCGGATGCTGGCCCGGACCCTCGCCAGGAAGAGGCCGAGGCCCAGCAGAGGCAGCAGCAGGGTAATGATGAAGGCGGGCTGGGTGAGGTGCTCCAGCCCCTCCCCCGTGCCGGTTCCCGCGGCATCCCTCAGGGCCTGCACCCGCTCCGGAGTATCCGGCAGCGGTATCGGGTAGGTGCGGGCCTCCTTACTGGCATCGTTCAGGGTGATCAGGAGGGCATAGGCCTCCGGAGACGATGCCTGGGCCTCGTCACGCTTGGAGGAGCCCAGCGCGGTGTCCAGCCGGTTGAAGGCGAGGATGCTCTGGTTCAGCAGCACCTCCATCTTCGGGGCCACGGACTGGGCCTGCTCGAAGGCCTGCTGGGCGCCAGCCAGATCGCCGGTCTGGAATTTTGCGACGCCCAGGTTGTTCAGCACCTCGGCCTGCTCGGGATGTCGGCCCACCAGGCTGCGGAAACTGGCCTCAGCGGCCGTCCATTCCTGATTCTGCAGCTGCGCCCAGCCCGCGAGGAACACCTGATCGGCCGGCGCCTGGTGGCGAAGGGTCGCCGGAGAGACCGGGTAGACCTGGGGCTGCAGCTGCAGGGTCAGCAGGCTGGGCTGGGGCTCCCGGGCGGCCCAGGGTTCGAGGGCGGCGAGGGCGGGATGCACCAGCTGGAACCCCAGGATGAAGGCGGTGACGCGAACTTCCGCAGGCAGCAGGAAAGGGGCGAGGAGGAACAGCCAGAGGAAGGCAGCCACCATCGGATCGAGGCCCAGAAGCACCGGCCCTGCCAGGATGAGGGCCCCCACCACGGCGGCAAGGAAAGCTGGAATTCGCCGACGCCGCAGACCATCTTCCCAGAGGTTTCTGAGGGCGTTGCGGTAGCGGAGCCCCATGGTGAGCGCCCATCCCCAGAGCAGCAGCGTCGCGGCCAGGCGGAGCATGCCCAGGTGCTGGACGAGCCAGAGCCAGCGGTGCACCGGATGCTCGACGCGTAATCGGGTGAGGCGGAGCAGGTCCGGGAAGCTCCAGAGCCAGCCCTGGAGGCCCTGCCGCCGCATGAGGACGATGCGGGTTCCCAGCAGGGTGGGATGGTCGGGCGCCCAGCGTTCCACCGCCTGGAGCCCCTCCAACCCCAGCGAAGTCTTGCCTGCCAGGCCTTGCTGGCGGGCCCAGAAGGCCATGGCCTCGACCAGGGGCGACATGTCCATGGTCGAGTAGGTGCGGCGCAGCGCTTCCACTTCCAGCTGGGCGGCACGGATGCCTTCCGGGTCGGTGGCGGCCACCGCATCCATGAGGTGCCGGGCCCGGTGGCTGAGCGCGACCGCCGGGAGGGTTTCCACCGGGGAGGGGGCTGGCGTGCCGACCCCTGCGGCCACCAGGTCTGCCACGGGAAAGAGGAACGCAGCCGCCACCAGGAGGGTGATCCGGATGCCTCGCTTGAGTCCCATGCCAACCCTCCTGCCTGGCCGCTGCTTCATGATTTCGAGCCTGCAGAGGCTTCGGGCGCGGGCTTCAGATCCATGGCGCGCATCCTGAGCTGGTAGAGGATCTCCTGCAGTTCCGCCGACTCGCTCTCGCTGCGGGCGCCTTCTGTTTTCTCCTTGAGCACGCCGAGCAGATCGACATAGAACCTCGCGGCGGCGGGATTCGCGGGCGGAGCTTCCTTCATCATCGGGTGCGGTACGCCCATGGCGAGGAGGGCCTGCTCAGTCAGCAGGTGCATCAGAGCCGTCAAGGATGCCTCGGGCATGGCTGGGGTCATGGGATACCTCGAACACTTTCAGGAGTTGTCTGGCGGGAAGCCTACCACAGCCCGAATTTTCCTGCACCCTCCTCGTGAATACGGGACCTCCAGGGCCTAACTGTAAAGCCAAAGCCGTCTTTTGACGAAAAGCACTCGGCTGAGACCGGGCCCTGTGAAACCATGGATGGGTTTGGAGGAAGACCCATGCGATGCCTTGTTTTAGCCCTCATGCTCCCCGTGGCCTGTCTGTCTGTGCAGGCCGAAACCACCGGCCGAATCTCCGGACAGGTCCTTAGCAAAGATGGAAAGCCCATTCCCGGCGTCAAAATCAACCTGAAGCGCACGGACCGCAACTGGAGCAAGGACCTGACCGCGGACAAGAGTGGAAGGTATCTCCAGGTGGGCCTGGAGCCCAAGGACTTTGAACTCACCGTGACGGCCGAAGGTTATACGGAATTTAAGGAATTCATCAAGATCCCTCTTGGCGATGTCCTGGTCAAGAATGTGACCATGCTGACGCCCGCCGAAGCCCGCACCAAAGCTGTGGCCAGCGGCAGCGTACCGGCGGTCACCGAGGATCCCGGGGCGGCCCTGGATGCGGAGGGCCGGGAAGCCTTCAACCAGGCCATCCCGTTCTACAACGAGGGCAAGTACACGGACGCCCTGCCCCTGGTCGAGCAGGCCCACAAGGCCCTCAGCGAGGCCATGATCAAGCTGAAGAGCGAGGAGTCCAAGACGGCCCTGGCACCCGAGATCCTGAAGATCGAGCGGGTCCTGGGCATCTGCCTGGCCCAGGCCGGTGCCGTCAAGGAAGCCGGCGAGCCCTACCTGCTCAAGGCCCTGGAGCGCAATCCCAAGGACGAGCGGGTGCTCAGCGCCCTGGTCGCGACCAGCAAGGCCAAGCAGGACAAGGCCGCCGAGACAAAGTACACCGCAGCCCTGGAAGTCATCCAGGGGCCCAACCCGGACGTGGTCTACAACAAAGGTGTGGAGGCCTTCAACAACGGGCAGACCAAGGAGGCCAAGACCTCCTTCCTGAAGGCCCTCGAGATTTCCGCCACCTACGCCGAAGCCCACTTCCTCCTGGCCATGGTGGAGTTCGGCGACAACAACCTCCGCGGCACCAAGCAGCACCTCGAGAAATACATCGAGCTGGCCCCCACCGGAAAGAATGCCGCCACCGCCAAGGAAATGCTCAAGGATCCCTCGCTGAAGAAGATCAAGTAGGCGAGCGCTATCCCAAAAGTAAGGGCCCCGATCGGGGCCCTTACTTTTGGGATTCATAAAGAGATCAACTGAGCTCGAGGCTGATGGGGCAGTGGTCGGAGCCCAGCACGTCGGCGTGGATGCGGGCGTCGGTCACGCGGGCCAACAGCGGGCGGCTGGCGAGGAAGAGGTCGATCCGCCAGCCCACGTTCCGCTCCCGGGCGCCGCCCCGGGCAGTCCACCAGGTGTAGAGGCCCGGCTCGTCGGGATGTCGCTCGCGCAGCACATCCCCCAGGCCCGCCGCCAGGTAGAGCTGGAAGTCCTCCCGCTCCTCGGGCGTGAACCCGGGGCTCTTGGTGTTGTCCTTGGGCCGGGCCAGGTCGAGCTCCTCGGGGGCCACGTTCATGTCGCCCACCAGGATCACCTCGTCACCGGTGGCATGGTGCTTGGCCACGACCGCCGCCAGATCTCTCGCAAACTGCCGCTTGAAGGGCAGGCGCACCAAGCCCGAGGAGGCGTTCGGGAAATACCCTGCGATGAAGACCAGGCGGTCCTTCCGAGACACGATGATGCGGCCTTCGGCATCGTAGGCCGGGATGCCCAGGCCTTTGACATGGCTGAAGCCCAGCTCCTTCTTGGTGAGGGTGGCCGAGCCGGCGTAGCCCTTCTTGCTGGTGGCGGGGAACCAGCAGACGTCGTAGGCGCTCTCCAGCTGGCGGCGCACGTCCAGGTCCACCTCTTCCCACTCGGCGCGGATCTCCTGGAGCGAGAGCACGTCCGGCTCGGCCTCCTCCAGCCAGTCCATGAAGCCCTTCTTGAGCACCGACCGGAAGCCGTTCACGTTCCAGCTGTAGAACTTCACAGGTCCTCCACGAAGCGGTCGAGCAGACGGTCCGTGCGCCAGCGCAGCAGGCCCAGCAGCAGGAAGCCGCTCCAGCCCTTCAGGCGGCCCTCCAGCCGCAGGTGGGCGCCGCGGTCGTCGGGCCGGATCAGGATGGCCCCCTGCTCGAGGGCGCCAGCCCGGGAGCGCTCCCAGCGCAGGCTGAGGGTCTCGGCCGCCACTGTCACAGGCAGCCAGCCTCGGAACGCCCTCAGGCTGCGCAGCTCGGCGGGGGAGGCCAGGCCCTGCAGCCGGGTGGCGATCTGCTCGAAGGGGGCGTCCGTGAGGATCTCCGCCTCGAAGGTGAAGACCGGCTGCCTCACTTGACCAGGAAGCCGGGCTGGGCGTCGTCCGGCGGCGCCACCAGGTAGGGCTTGCTGGCGTTGTCGCTGGCGGCCAGGAGCATGCCGTGGCTCTCGATGCCCATGAGCTTGCGGGG
>CAIRAS010000249.1 GCA_903876615.1 uncultured Holophagaceae bacterium | reverse complement strand
GCCACGCCGGATGGCCTGGATCAGGTCGTCCAGCCGCTGCAGGAACGTGGAGCGGTCCCGGGCGGTGAAGGGCGCGGGACCGCCACCCATCTCGCCCATGGCCCTCAGGTTGGCCATGAGCTCGCGGCTGGCCAGGGCGTCGCCGATGGATTCGGGCGAGTAGACGCGGCCCTTCGCATCCAGCACCCGGGCGCCCTGCTCCAGGCAGCGGGCGGCCAGGGGGATGTCCGCCGTCACGGCGATGTCGGTGGGGGTGACCCGCTCGGCGATCCAGTCATCGGCCCCATCGAAGATGCCCCGGGCCACTACCACGGCCTCGAACAGCGGGTTGCGCGGGATCCGCAGCAGCGAGTTGGAGACCACGAAGACTTGGAGCCGGCAGCGGAGGGCCGCGCGGAAGATCTCGTCCTTCACGGGGCACGCGTCGGCGTCCACGAAGATGCGGATGGCGGGTGGGCCAGAGGTCTCCGTCAAGACGTCCCACCCGCAGCATCCAGCCACTGATCCGCCTCTTCCACGCTGGAGACTTCCACGGCCTCGAAGCCGGCCTCGGTGCTGATCCGCTGGGCCTGGATGCGGCTGAGGGGGATCTTCACCACCCGGACCACGGGGCCGGCGCCCTTGAGCTTGAGGCCCGACTTGGCGCGCAGGAAATCCTTGAAGCCCTCCTGGTCGGAGGCATAGAGACCGGAGATGTCCGAGACCACGCCGAAGCCCGGGGCGAGCTTGCCGGCCTCCGTCAGGATGGCCTTGATGATCGCCTGCCGCTCGGCGCTGTCGAGGCTCCCGGCCAGGGGGAGGTAGAGCCGGTTCCGTTCGGGGTCGGAGCGGACTTCGAAGATGGTTGGCCTTAGACCTGGAAGGGCGGTGGGGGTTGCGTCGCCCAGGTCCCGCCCAGCAGGGTGGTCCGGACGGGCACGCCGGGGGTATGGACGCCCCGGTGGCTCATGCAGGTGTGTACGGCCACGAGCTGGACACCCCAGGCGGCAGGGCGGAGGTGGGTCTCCAGCGCCTCGGCGATCTGCTGCGCCATGCGCTCCTGCACCTGCAGGCGCCAGGCGTAGGCCTGCACCACGCGAACCAGCTTGGAGAGCCCGACGGTGCCGCCGCTCCCCGGCAGGTAGCCCACGGTGGCGTGGCCTTCGAAGGGGGCCAGGTGGTGCTCGCAGGTGCTGACGAAGGGGATGCGCTCCAGGATGACGGGCACCGGGGCCAGCACGCCGGGCAGGGGCTTCAGCTCCGCGCCCAGGTCCGTGCCGTAGCCCGCCAGGCGCTCCCGCCAGAAGTCAGCCACCCGGGCTGGCGTGGCCTGCAGCTCGGGTGCGTCCGGGTCCTGGCCGAGGCTGGCCAGCAGCTCCCGCACCGCCCGGGCTGTCCTCGCCTCATCCATGCCGTCTCCTCACGGCCTCAGTGTATAGCGGCCTTCCAGGGGGCATGAGCGGATCCCGCAGGTCGGCTCAAATTCAGAGGACCTTCCTGTCCTCAAGAATGAGGCTGGGAGGCCGATCAGAGCCTAACGCCCGGGCCCCAGGCCCGGCCGAACCCATGGAGGTCCCATGAAAAGGTCCCTCGCACTGCCTGTCTTCGCCTTGCTGCTCGGGGCTGTTCTGCCGCTTTCCGCTGGGGACTTTGCGGTGCTCAAGAGCGAGACAGAGACGGCCCGCAAGGAGCTGGTCACCATGGTGCTCTACCCGGGCAAGCGCGGCCCTGAGCAGCAGAAGCTGGTCAAGGACACGGCCAACGCCGTCAGCGCCCACCTCGCGAAGATGAAGGCCCCGGCGGGCCGGGGGCCCCAGTTCAAGGAGCTCAAGGAGACCTGGGAGGCCTTCAAGCACACCCGCGAGACCGAG
>CAIRAS010000248.1 GCA_903876615.1 uncultured Holophagaceae bacterium | reverse complement strand
CGGGCAGCCTGAGCCGCAAGGTCCTGGACAGCTACCAGGAGCTGGCTCGCCAGCAGGGCGCCGGCGGCCTGCCCTACGCCAAGTGGGGCAAGGACGGCCTCGCCAGCAGCTTCAAGAAGTTCCTCGAGCCCGCCGACGAGGCCGCTCTGAGGGAGCACCTCGGCATCACCGGCGAAGGCCTCGCCATCTTCGCCGTAGGCACCGACCCCCAGACCAGCCGAGTCCTAGGCGACCTCCGCATAAAGATCGCCACAGAGCTCGCGACCAGCGAGCCCGACCCAGCCCTTTCCGGTCTTTTAATGGATAAAAACGCATACGCGTTTTTATGGGTCGTGGACTTCCCCCTGCTCGACTGGAGCGAAGAGCACCAGCGCTTCATCGCCTGCCACCATCCCTTCACCAGCCCCCACCCCGATGACCTGGAGCTGCTGGAGACGAACCCCGGCGCCTGCCGCGCCGTGGCCTACGACCTGGTGCTCAATGGCTTCGAAGTTGGCGGCGGCAGCATCCGCATCCACGACGCCGAGACCCAGAGCCGCATGTTCCGCACCATCGGCATCGGCGAGGCCGAGGCCCGCGAGAAGTTCGGCTTCCTGCTGGATGCCCTCAGCTACGGCGCGCCGCCCCACGGCGGCCTGGCCCTGGGCCTGGATCGCCTCGTCATGCTGCTGGCCGGCGTGGACAACATCCGCGAGGTGATCGCCTTCCCCAAGACCGCCCAGGCCCGCTGCCTCATGACCGACGCCCCCAACTCCGTGGACGAGCGGCAGCTCCGCGAGCTGCACCTGTCCCAGGAGGCCAAGCAGACCTACCGGGTGGGCGCGGTGTTCTTCGAGAGCGCCGAGGGTGGCAGCCCCGAACTGCGCGGGCAAGCCCTCCAGCAGCTCAGCCAGCTCACGCCCCGCCAGGCCCAGGGCCTCGTGACCCTGGATCCCCAGGGCCAGATCCTCGAGGCCCAGACCCTCAGCGGACCGACCTTCGACTTCTGACCCGGGCCGCCGCCGGGGCCCGGGCCAGCCCCCTTCCCCTTGTGCCACAATGAGTCTGGCCACGACGAGCACTGAGGAACCCCATGACTGCGACTCCGGGAAAAGCCCCGAAAAAAGTAAAAGAAAAACGGCAGACCCCCCAGGAACGCGCTGAGGCTCTGCGCTACAACCACATGATGTACGGCCCCACCGCCAAGGAAGTACGCCCGGTCCAGAAGAAGGTGAACCTGGGCTCAGCCTACCTGCAGCACCCCAAGTTCCTGGCCCTCATGCTGGCCTTCAAGAAGGGCACGACCTTCCAGTTCGATGTGACGGACAAGGGCAAGGTCTTCACCGTCGCCACGGACGGCACCCAGATCCTCTTTGACGGGAAGAGCCTCTTCTACTCCCGGCCCTCGAACCGCTATGAGGATCACCTGCTGCTGGACCGGAGCATCCTCCTCCAGTACCAGACCTCGGACGCCCTGGTGCACCTGGCCTCCGCCGTACTCCGCAGCCTCCCCGAGCTGGGTGCGCCGCAGCTCAGCTTCATCAACCAGCAGTTCTACTACGGCACCGAGACCCTCGAGGCGGGCATCGAAGAGCACGGCCCCAACCTGATGGTGGGCTCGTACAAGCACCTCAAAGCTGCCGAGAGGGCCCGGAAGTAGGGCATGGCGTCAGCGCCGGGACAGCTCACCCTCCGCCAGCGCGCCCAGGCCATCCTCCGCGAGGCGGGCTGGGACATGGCGCCACCGCCGGTGGTCTGGTCGCCGCGCATGGTGCGCTGCGCGGGCCTCTTCGTGATCGAGAAGGACGCCCGCGGGAAGTGGCACCCGGAGATCCGGCTGTCGATCCCCCTGCTGCGCCGCCGGGACTGGCCCTGGCCCCAGCAGGTCTGCGGGATGAACTGCCACGCGCCGGAGGAAGTCCAGCAGCGCATCCTGGAGCACGAGCTCATCCACTACAAGCTCTGGATGGACCGGGAGAAGGACTGGGGCCACAGCGAGCGGTTCCGGCAGCTGGCCTGGGAAGTGTTCGGGCACCAGAGCATCACTCACGGCATAGGCACCGAAGAAGGGTGATGCCCACCAGGACTGGACCAACCAAGGGGTTCTGCCGAGTACACTCCTGCCATGACTGCCTGGGATCCCGCGCTTCTCGCCGAGCCTCCGTTGACCGAAGGGGCTGACCGTCTGCCCCCGGCCCACAAGCTCTATGCCCTGCGGACACTCCCCATGGGTGACATCAAGGCCATCGGCTTTGACATGGACCACACCCTGGCCCGGTATCGCTCCCCGGAGATCGATGAGCTGGCCTACAAAAAGGCCGCCCGGCTGCTGGTGCGGGAGCGTGGCTACTCACCCTGGCTGCTCGAGGTCGCCTACAACCCTGCCTTCGCGGTGCGCGGCCTGGTGCTGGACGGGATCCGGGGCAACCTGCTGAAGCTCAACCGCGAGCGCCAGGTGGTGCGGGCCTGCCACGGCAGCAAAGCCATGCCCAGGCCCGCCCTGGATCTCGTCTACAGCCGACGGCGCCTGGCCACCTCCGCCAAGGGCTTCCGCTGCATCGACACCCTCTTCGAGATTCCCGAGAGCTTCCTCTACGCCCAGCTGGTGGACGGCCTGGACCAGGGGATCCTGAAGGCCGAGAACTACCTCCAGCTCTTCCAGGATGCCCGCTGGGCCATCGACACCGCCCACCGCAACGGAGAGATGAAGGCCGAGATCCTCGCCCACCGGGACTTCTTCATCGCCCAGGACCCCCAGCTGGCCCTGGCCCTGGACCGCCTGAAGCGCGAGGGCAAGAAGCTGTTCCTGCTCACCAACAGCGAGTGGAGCTTCACCCACGGCGTGCTGAGCCACCTGCTTGATGGGCAGGACGAGGCCCGGCCCCACTGGGTGGACTACTTCGACCTGGTCGTGGTGAGCAGCCGCAAGCCGACCTTCTTCCTTGAGTCGCCCGAGGCCAAGCCGCTGGAGGGCCATCCCCGCTGCTTCACCGGCGGCCACACCGCCTGGCTGGAGACCCTCCTCGGCGCCCAGGGCGAGCAGGTGCTCTACGTGGGCGACCACATCTATGGTGATGTGCTCCGCTCGAAGAAGAACGCCTCCTGGCGCACCCTGCTGCTGGTGCCCGAGCTGGAGCGGGAGCTGAAGCTGCTGGAGGCGAAGGCGGACGACCTGCGCGCCCTCCTGCGGCTGGAGACCGCGCGGCGGCGGACCCTGCGCCGCGCCTCGGTGCTCCTGGACCAGTGGAAGCGGAACCGGGTGCGGCGCCATGTGCTGGGGCCCCGCCTCAGCCCGGATGCCACCGTGGCCCTGGACCACGAGGCGGCCCACCTGGCGGCCAGCGCCGAGGCGCTGCAGCGGCGGGCCGAGCTGCAGAACCTGGAGCTGGACCGACTCATGGCCGTGGTGGAAGCCGCCTTCAACCCCATGTGGGGGCCCATGTTCCGGGACCGGGACGAACAGACCCGCTTCGCCGACCAGATCCAGCAGTTTGCCTGCGCCTACACGGGCAAGGTCGGGAACCTCTACATGGTGGATTCCCACAGCACCCTCTACGCCCCGGTGCCCGCCCTGCCCCACGAGCGGCTGGGCTAGGCGGCACCAGCAACAGGCTCATGTGGGTGTTCCGGCGCTTCGCCTACTTCGCGCGTTGGCCCATGACCCGGTTGAGCATGGCCTCCAGCTCCACGCTACTGAAGGGCTTCTTCAGGAAGTCGGCGAAGCCCTGGGTGATGGCCTCGTCCCGGGAGGCCGGCAGGGCATAGCCGCTGCAGAGAATCCCGGGCAGGCCCGGCCGAACGACGCGCATGGCCTTGAAGGCTTCGACGCCTCCCAGGCGGGGCATGGTGGCATCCAGGATCACCAGGTCAAAGGCCTCGGGCCGCTGGTTGAAGGCATCGAGAGCCTCCTGCCCGTCGGCGACTGGCACCACCTCCAGACCGAACCAGCTCTCCAGCATCTCGGCCATGACTTCGCGCAGCTCCACCTCGTCATCGGCCAGGAGCACGAGGTTCCGGGCGCGGGGGCCCTCCATCGGCGCGACCGGAATGATCTCCTGAGCCTCCGGCGAGGGGAAGTGCACTCGGAACACACTGCCGACGCCGAGGATGCTCTCGACCTGGAGGCCTCCCCGGTGGCTCCGCACAATGCCCAGGGCCGCCGGCAAGCCCAGGCCCCGGCCCAGGTCCCGGGTGGAGTAGAACGGGTCGAAGATGTCGGGCAGTCTCGCCGCCTCGATGCCGTGGCCCTGGTCCGAGACTTCGAGCACGGCGTAGGAGCCTGGCTCCACGGGCTCGGGCCAATGTCCAGTGCCCAGGTCCAGGGGCGTGACCGTCCGCAGGTAGGTGCGGACGCGGACGACGCCCTGGGAGGAGTTGGCCTCCTGGGCATTGGTGACCAGGCCTTCCACCACGCGGCCCACCAGGAGGGGATCCACCATGACCCGAGGCAGGCTCTGGGAGAAGTCCCGCAGCACCGGCAGCCGCAGGCGGTCGAGGACCTCCGCGATGAGGGGGGTGAGCTCCAGGGATTCCGGGCGCCGGAGGTCCCCGCCAGAGCTGTGCAGGATGTCGCGGCTGAGGCGGCTGGCCCGGTCCAGGGCAGTCTTCAGCCGCTGCAGGTAGTGGTGCCCACGGGAGTCTTCGGGCATGGCGGTCTCGGCCATCTCCAGGTTGGCCACCATGGCCTGGAAGATGTTGTTGAAGTCGTGCGCGATGCCCCCGGAGAGCAGGCCCAGGCTCTCCATCTTCCGGGCCTTGACCAGAGCCTCCTCAGCCTTGCGGCGCTCGACGATGCTCCACAATCCGTTCATGAAGAGGGTCAGCTGCTCGATGTCCTGCTCTTCGTAGGGTTCCGGCTTGTTCCCGACGCCCACCACCGCCACGATCTGACTGCCGCTGAAGAGCGGGACACTCATGAACCTGGAGAGGGGCGCGTGACCTTCGGGCCGGCCCTTCATCAAGGGGTCCGGCACCGAGAAGTCGTTGCGCAGGATCGGCCGCCGCTGGCGCACCACCTCACCCCAGAGACCCGTTTTCTCCAGTTTGTAGGTCGTGAGCGGATTCATGACGGCACAGACCGGCATGACCTCCTTGGACCAGGAGTGGAGGGTGAACTCTTCGGTCGCTTCGTCGTAGAAGTAGATGTAGCCGATGGCGCTGCCGGTGAGGGCCACGGCCTCGTCCAGGCCGTAGTCGAGGATCTCCCGGATGCTGGCGCCTTCCACCTGGTTCAGACGCACCAAGGCGCCGAGCCGATCTACGTTCTGCTGGACCTTGGCCTCGCTGGCCCGCAGGGCCTCCTCGACGCGCCGGAGGTCCGTGACATCGACCATGCAGCACACCGCACCATGGATGTGTCCCTCGGGATCCCGGAGCGGGGTGGCGTAGCCCATGAGCTGCCGGACCGGGCCATCCGCGAAGGCCAGATCCAGCGGCAGCCCCTGGACCCGCTCCCCGAACAGGGCGGCCTGCTGCATGGGCATCTCCTCCGGCAGCAGCTCCCGGCCCTCCCGGAGCAGGCGGAAGTGCCCGGGCGACTCCCCAGGGGAGGCGGACTTCGAGTGGTTCGCCCCGGGGGGCATGCGGAGGAGGGCCTCGGCGGCAGCATTCCCGCGGATGACGGTGCAGAGGGGGTCTTCGGCGATCCAGAGGGGCACCGGCGTGGCGGCCATGACGGCCTTCAGCTTGTCCGCCTCGGCCATGGCGCGGGTGGTGGCCTCCTGCTGGCCGGCGACCTGCTCGGCCTTGGACCGGAAGAGGTCCCGGATGAGCAGCACCCCCGTCAGCATCAGCCCCGAGATGAGCAGGCCCATGACCTCGTTGGGCAGCAGCCGAGCGGGCATGCCGGTCCCGGCCAGCTCCGCCAGCACATACAGGCGGCGGGCCGCCATGAGCACCAGCGCCAGGGAGAGCAGGATCCAGGCGAGCGGCTTCCGGGCGGTACGGTTGATGCGGATGGCAAAGCCCGCCGCGGCAATTTGCAGCGACACCGATATCAGGATGATCGCGAGGTTCAACAAGGGAGCCTTCCCTTGAGACCCTATCGGCAGCCGAGGCGTGCTAAGTAAATTCCACTCAGATCTTGGGGCGATTCTCGCCCCTGGCTCGGGCGATGACCTGCCGGATGGCCGCCACCACCTGATCCTGGTCCGCCTCGGTCAGTCCCGGCCAGAGCGGCAGGCTGAGCAGGCGCTCCCCGCTCCACTCACTGTGGGGCAGACCATCCTTGGGCAGGTGCTGGGGATGGGCCGCATAGAAGTCGCGGTACCAGGGGTGCACGTGGGCCGGCCGGTAGTGGATGCCGGTGCCGATGTTCTCCTCCTTGAGGGCCGCCACGAAGGCGTCCCGGTCCAGGCCCAGCTGCTCGGGGTGGATGCGCAGCACGAAGAGGTGGAAGCAGTGCCCGTGGTCGGCGTCTCCCGGCCAGGGCAGGAGCAGCTCTTCGAGGTCCCCCAGCAGGTCCAGGTAGCGGTGGAAGAGCACGCCGCGCCGGGCATTGAAGCCGTCCAGCTTCTGGATCTGGTGGAGGCCCATGGCCGCCTGCAGGTCCATGAAGTTGGCCTTGCGCCCGGGCTCGAAGACCTCGGTGTGCGGGCTGCCCTCCTTGGCGAAGCGCTTCCAGGCGTCCCGGTCGATGCCGTGGAACCGCAGGCGCTTGATGCGGCTCTCGTAGTCGTCGTTGAAGAAGGCGATGGCACCCCCTTCCCCGGTGGTCATGTTCTTGTTGGGGTGGAAGCTGTAGACGCTCATGACCGAGCGGGGATTGCCGCCGATCTTCGTCCCCTGGTAGTGCGCGCCCATGGCCTGGGCCGCGTCCTCCACCACCCAGAGGCCGTGCTGCTCGGCGATGGTCCAGATGGTCGCCATGGGACAGGGCAGGCCCGTGAGGTGCACGGGGATGATGCCCACGGTGCGAGGCGTGATGGCCGCCTCCAGTTTCAAAGGGTCGAGGTTCAGGGTCACGGGGTCGATGTCCACCAGCACCGGCACGCCCCCCTGGAGGACGATGGTGCTGAGGGTGCTCACCCAAGTCAGCGAGGTGGTGATGACCTCGTCGCCGGGCTGCAGCCCGAGGACCTGCATGGTGATCTCCTGGGCCGTGGTGGCGCTGTTCATGGCCAGGCAGTGGGGCACGCCGTTGTAAACCTGCAGCGCCTCCTCGAACTTTGCCGACTTCGGCCCCGTGGTGATCCACCCGCTATGGATCGTGTCGATGATCTCGGCGATCTCCTCCTCCCCCACCATGGGGCGGGTGAAGGGCAGGAACTCGGGGCGGCGGGAATAGGACACACGGACTCCAGGCGGGCAGTCCATTGTTCCATATCGCGGAGCATCGCTCCGCGATCAGGCAATCTGCATCGTGATGCTCAAGCTGCTGCCGTGGCCGAGGCCCTCGCTGCTCAGGGTGATGGTGCCGCCCATCATCTCCATGAGGTGCTTGCAGATCACCAGGCCCAGGCCCGTGCCGCCGTACTCGCGGCTGTGGCCCCCCTCGGCCTGGGCGAACTTCTGGAAGAGCCGGGCCTGGGACTCGAGGCTGACCCCGATGCCCGTATCCACCACGAAGAGGGTGACGATGCCGGGGTGCCGCTCCACCTGGATGGACACGGTGCCTTCCTTGGTGAACTTGAGGGCGTTGGAGAGCAGGTTGAGCAGCACCTGCTTGAGCCGGTTTGGATCCACGATGACCTCGGGGATATTGCTGAGATCCGGCCAGACCAGCTCCACCCCCGCCTTGCGGGGATAGGCCTCCGCGATGGGCCGGACCTCATCCAGCAGCACCGCGAGGCTGAAGGGCTCGGGATGGGTCTCCAGCTTGCCGGACTCGATCTTGGCCAGGTCCAGGATGTCATTCAGCAGGCCCAGGAGGTGCTGGCCCGAGATGTAGCTGTCCTGCAGCATCGAGTGCATCTCGTCGGCATCGTCGTAGAGGCCATCCATGACGAGGCGGGTAAAGCCAAGGATGCCCGTCAGCGGGGTGCGCAGCTCGTGGCTCGTCAGGGCCAGGAACTCGCTCTTGAGTTGGTCCGCCTCGCGCAGGGCGTCGTTGACGCGCTCCAGCTCCATGGCCTGGCGCTGGAGCGCGTCGCGCTGCTCGGACAGGTCCCGGAACAGCCAGGCGTTGTAGAGCGAGATGGCCGCCTGCCGCTGGAGGATGGTGATGGAGTCGAGGTCCTCCTCCTCGAAGCGCCGGTCCGCGGGCATGGCCAGGATGGCGAACCCCAGCAGGAGCAGCTGGTGCTCGAAGGGGATGAAGTAGAGGAGCGACCCGTCGCCGCTGCGGAGGTCATCCAGGATGCCGTTGTCGCAGGGGGCATCGAGCCACTGGCTCTGGAACAGCACCAGCGGCGTCCCGGGAAACGGGTTCGGGGCCGGCAGCTGCATGGCCGACCACTGGGCCTTCCCCAGGCCCGTGCCCTCCTTGGGGACGTAGCCGGCCCCACCATCCTCCAGAGTCCAGACCACCGCGCGTCGGCAGTGGAACTCCTGGGCCAGCACGTCCAGCACCACACTGACCACCTGCCCGCCCTTGGACGTGGCGGCGAGGATCTCGGACACGTGCTGGAGCACCTGCATCTGGTGGGAGCGGCGCCCCAGCTTGGCCCGCAGTTCCCGGGACTCATGCATGGCCTGGGTCAGCTGCCGCTGGGTCTGCATCAGCTCCGCCAGCATCTCGGCGCCCTGAGGCCGCGCCGTCGGCACGCTGGGCAGCTGCCGGGGACCCGAACTGGTCTTAGCGGGGGGCGGAATCGGTTTTGGACCCGAAGAATCGTTCGAGCTGGACATGGTCTCCCAGCATGGCCTCCCACAGCAGTGCTGCCAAGGGGTGCAGAATTCGTCCAAGATGGGTACATGGCGAACCGCGCCCCTACCTTCTCCCTCCAACGGATCATATTCCTGGCCGTCTCGCTGGTGCTCTGCGTCCAGGTGGGCTGGTGGATCAGTGTCCAGATCCGGGAGTCCAGGCGCCTGCTGGAGGCCCGCTCCCATGCCCTGCAAGCCAGCCGCGCCGAGGCCTGGCAGCTGGACAGCCTCAGCATCCTGAACGCCATCCATGCCCGGCCGGACCGTTCTTCCCGGATCGGTGCCGTGGAGGGCCAGCTCCCGGCCCTGCCCAGCCTTGAGGCGCGCCGGCAGGCCATCCAGCGGAGCTACCCCCATGTGGCGGTGGTGCCCTCGCCACTCTCCCCCGACGACCTCGCTCTCCTGGACGGCGCAGCCTTCCTGTCCCTGCGGCCGGAGCCCTTGGCCGAGCTGCGCAACCAGCGCTGGCATTCCGTCTTCCGGGCCACCACCGAAGGCGCCTTCATGGTGATCGTGGTGATCTCAGGCCTGATGATGCTCTACCGAAAGCTGTCCGAGGAGCTGGACCTGCGGCTGCGACAGCGCAACTTCACCTCCGCCGTCACCCATGAGCTCAAGACCCCCATCGCCTCCCTGCGCGTCTGGACCGAGACCCTGTTCACCCGCACCCTGCCGGAGGAGCAGCGGACCCGCATCCGGACCCTCATGGAAAAGGACCTGGAGCGGCTCAACGAGCTTGTGGGCAACCTGCTGGACGTGGCCCGGGCGGAATCCGGCAGCCTGGTGCTGCACCTGGTGCCCCTGGAGCTGGGGCCCTGGCTCCGGACCGTCTGCGAAGCCATGGACCAGCGGCTGGGCGCGGGCGAACTTGGGCTCAGGCTGGAGTTCACCTCGGAGCCCCTCTGGGTGGATGCAGACCTCAAGGCCCTGGGCACCGTGATCGAGAATCTGCTGTCGAACGCCTACAAGTACGCGGCGGAGCCCCGGGAGACCACGGTCACCCTGGACGGGGACGGCGACGAGGTGCTGCTCGTGGTCAGCGACCTGGGCCACGGTCTCGCCCCCAAGGATCTACCCAGGGTGTTCCACCGGTTCTTCCGGGTGGGCGACGAGATGACCCGCCAGGTGGCCGGTACGGGCCTGGGCCTCTTCCTGGTGAAGGAGATCGCCGCCCGCCACGGGGGGAAGGTGCAGGCCTTCAGCCGGGGGCCTGGCCTGGGCGCCGCCTTCACCGTGCGCCTGCCTCGCATCCCCAGGCCTGAAGATGTCTGAGCCCGGCCTGCCCGTCCGCCCCGAGGCCGCCCTGGTTCGGGCTGCCGCCCAGGGGGATCCCGAGGCCTTTGAAGCCCTGGTGCGCCCCCACCTGGGCATGCTTTTCCGGGTCATCGACCGGATCCTGGGCAACGAAGCCGAGAGCCAGGACGCCCTCCAGGACGCCCTGCTCACCCTGCATCGGGAGCTGCCAGGCTTCCAGGGCGCCAGCAAGTTCAGCACCTGGGCCTATCGGATCTGCGTGAACCAGGCCCTCATGGCCCGCCGGAAGCGGGTCCGGCGCCGGGAGGATGCCATCGAGGATCTGATGCCACGTTTCGGTGACGACGGGCATCACATGAACGTGGACACCCTGATCGATTGGAGTGAGGACGCGGAGGCCTTGATGAATGTTGAGCAGGACGAGCTCAAGGCCAAGGTGCGCCAGGGCCTGGACCGCCTCTCCGACGACCAGCGCGCGGTCTTCGTGCTGCGCGACCTTGAGGGCTGGAACACCGAAGAGATCGCCCAACATCTCGGCCTCACCCGCGAGCTGGTGCGCCAGCGCGTCCACCGGGCCCGGCTGGCCCTGCGCGCCCTGCTGCCCGAGTTCGCCCCGACCCCGGAGGGGAAATGACCATCCTCGTCCCCACCTGCGAGCAGTTCACCAACCTCCTGACCGACTACGAGGAGGGCGCCCTGGGGCCCCTGGACTGGCTGGGCATGAAGCTCCACTTGGCGCTCTGCCCCCCCTGCCAGACCTTCCTCCAAAGCTTTGAGCGCACCCCCGCCCTGCTCCGGCAGGCCTGGGATGGCGCGGCGGAGGCCCCGGCGGAGCACGCCCTGGCCAGCGCCCTAGCCGCGCTGCGCGAAGGGCGCCAGCCCCGGGGCCCGCAGCACCACCCGGAACCCGAGGCCTGGACCGCCCTCCATGACAGCAGCGACCTCTTCACTTCTCTGCTCCTCCGGCTCCATCTCGGCCAGTGTCCCTCCTGCCGGGCAGCCCAGGGCGGCGAGCTGGCCCTGACGCCGACCACGACGGATCCCCTGGAGGCCCTCCGACCCCACCTGCCCCCGGAGGCCCGCTGGCGCTGGTCCCGCATCGGAGACGGCCGCATCGCCCGGGTGCTGAGCGATGCCCCGAGTGGCGCCACCCTGAGCCTGGCCCGGCTCCAGGGGGGTGGCCGCGTGCCCCGCCACGACCACCTGGGCGCGGAAGTCTCCGTGCTGCTGTGCGGCGGCCTCCAGGATGGCCCGGCCCACCTGGGCCCCGGCGACTGGATCGCCCATGGCCCCGGGTACCTGCACGCCCCCGAGGCCGACCCCCAGGGCGAGTGCTGGGCCCTGGTCCGCCTGGAGTCCGGCCTCCGCTTCGAGGGCTGGCGCGGGCTGTTCGGCGTGGTCCGCTAGCAGATTCTCGGCAGCTGTTCCCCGCTGAGGAGGTCCAGCAGCCGGGAGGTGCCGAGGGCGGTGCGGAGCCCAACCCGTCCTGCGGGTCCCGCCACCGTGCGGCCAATGATGGCGGCCCCGGCGCCGCCCGGCGTGCCCTGCAGGACGGCCAGGGCGCGCTGCGCCTGGGCCTCGGGCAGGAAGGCCACCAGCCGCCCTTCGCAGGCCACGTAGAGCGGGTCCAGGCCCAGGATCTCGCAGGCGGCGGCGACGTCCTCCGCCACAGGAATCGCGGCCTCCTCCGCCTCAATGGCCAACCCCGCCGAGGCGGCGATCTCGTTGAGCACCGAGGCCAGGCCGCCCCGGGTGGGGTCCCGCAGGCAGTGGACGTCCAGCCCGGCGGCCAGCAGCGCCGCCGCCAGCTGGTGGACCGGCCCGCAGTCGCTGGTGACCGGGGTCTCGAACTGGATGCCCGCCCGCACGGACATCACCGCGATGCCGTGGCGACCCAGGTCACCGCTGACGAGGATGGCGTCCCCGGGTTGCACACGCCGCGGGTGGATGTCCACCCCGGCAGGAATGAGGCCGATGCCCGCAGTGGTGATGAAGATCCCGTCGGCCTTGCCCCGGTCCACCACCTTGGTGTCGCCGGTGGCGAGCCGCACGCCGCAGCGGTCCGCCGCGGTCTTCATGGAGGCCACCAGCGGGGCCAGCTCCGCGAAGGGGAAGCCCTCCTCCAGGATGAAGGCCGTGGACAGGGCCAGGGGCTGCGCGCCGGCCATGGCCAGGTCGTTCACGGTGCCGTAGACCGCCAGCTCGCCCAGGTCGCCGCCGGGAAAGACCCGGGGATGCACCACGAAGCCGTCGGTGGTGAAGGCCAGGCGCGCGCCGCCGGCCTCGATCACCGCACTGTCGTGGAGCCCGGCGGGGTCCGCCCCCAGGGCGGGCAGGAAGAGCCCCTCGATGAGCTCCTTCATGAGCCGACCGCCGCCCCCGTGGGCCATCTGGACCGTGGCGTGGCGCAGGGGCCGGGGACAGGCGAGGGCGAAGGGATCGGCGGTCATGGGGCTTCCGGGTGGGTGTTCCAGCTTCGCATGAAAGCCGCTCAGGCCCGGAGGCACTCCGCGCGGACGGCCGCTGCGATCGTCGGCAGGGCGGCCTCCACGGCGGGGCTCAGGCCCCAGCGCATGTCCTGCGGCCACTCGATGGACACGGCGAAGAGCACCACCTGCGGCACCTCGTCGCCCAGCATGTAGAAGCTGTCGAGCAGGTCCCGCAGCCCGATGTCGTGGGCCGTGAGGCTGGCGGGATACTCCGAGGAGAACTTGGGCTCCAGCCGCCGGACCGTGCCCGGCGGCTGGCCGTCGGCGGTGG
>CAIRAS010000247.1 GCA_903876615.1 uncultured Holophagaceae bacterium | reverse complement strand
GGGCAGCTCGGCCAGCGCCGCCACCTGCTCGATGAGCACCCGCTCGCCGCCCCCGAAGGACAGCTTCCGGTGGGCGAACACGACATGCTTCACAGGACTCCAGGGGAGGGTCTGACTTCGGAATGGATGCGGGCGCGGGATGGGTTCAGGATAGGATGGCTGACCCAGCGCGTCACACTCACAGGTTGCCATGTCTCTTGCCTCGACCCAACGGATCCTGCTGGTAGAGGATGAACCGAGCCTCCGGGAGGTCCTCACCCTGGCCCTGGAAGGGGCGGGGTTCCAGTGCGAGGCGACTCCGGGCATCCAGGAAGCCCAGCGAGCCCTGCGGGAGGCCACCTTCGATGGGGTGCTCTCGGACCTCAAGCTCAAGGATGGCTCCGGCATTGAGCTGCTCACCTGGATGAAGGAGCAGGCCCTGGAGACGCCGGTGGTGATCATGACCGCCTACGCCACCACGGAGACCACCGTGCAGGCCCTCAACCAGGGCGCGGTGGACTTCATCACCAAGCCCTTCAAGCACGAGGACCTGATCGCCACCCTGAAGGGGCTGCTGGCCGCCACCGAGCCCGAAGCGCCGCCGCCCCAGGACCTGGGTGAGCTGGTGGGCGTCGGCCCGATGATGCGCAAGATCAACGCCCTCATTGGCAAGGTCTCCCGCGCCGACACCACGGTGCTGCTCACCGGGGAGAGTGGCACCGGCAAGGAGGTGGTGGCCCGGCTCATCCACCGCTACTCCGACCGCGCCAAGGGGCCCTTCGTGCCCATCAACTGCGGCGCGCTGCCCGAGGCCCTGCTGGAGAGCGAGCTGTTCGGCTTCGAGAAGGGTGCCTTTACAGGGGCCAGCGCCCTGAAGCGCGGCCTCTTCGAAGAGGCGGGCGGCGGCATCCTCTTCCTGGACGAGATCGGCGAGATGCCGCTGGCGCTCCAGGTGAAGCTGCTCCGGGTGCTCCAGGAGCGCAAGGTCCGCCGCATCGGCGCCACCGAGGAGCGGGCCGTGGATGTGCGGGTCATCGCGGCCACCAACCGGGACCTCCGCGCCCGGGCCGAGTCCGGGGCCTTCCGCGAGGACCTCTACTACCGGGTCAACATCCTGCAGATCCCGATGCCGCCCCTGCGGGACCGGCCGGAGGACCTGCCAGTCCTGGCCGAGCACTTCATCCGCCGCTTCTGCCACAAGCTGGGCAAGGCCCCCATGCAGCTGCACCCGGAGGCCATGGGCCAGCTCCTCACCTATCGGTTCCCAGGCAATGTGCGGGAGCTGGAGAACCTCATGGAGCGCGCCGTGGCGCTGAACCCGGGTGGCCCCATCACCCGGGACCTGCTGCCCGAGGGCTTCGGCCAGGTGGCCGGCAGCACCCCTGGGGAGCGGACGCCGGCCCTGGCCATCCCTGCGGAGGGCTTCGACCTGGAGGCCTGGGGCCAGGCCATGAAGGGCTACTTCCTCCGGCGGGCCCTGGACGAGGTGGGGGGCGTCAAGACCAAGGCCGGCAAGCGCCTGGGCATGAGCTTCCGCGCCTACCGCTACTGGCTGGCCGAGCTGGGCGGTCTGGACGCCCTGCCCACGGACTTCCCCTGGCCCGGGGACTTCCCCGCGCCGGTCGTCGAGGAACCCGGGGGAACCGAAAGCTCAAAGGAGGCATGATGCCCATGAATGCTTGCTTTTTCAGCCATTCCAGGCACACTGAAAAGCTCGGATGCACCGCCGCCGAGCCCTTTTCCCGGATCCCGACCATGACCCCCTCGCCTGCCCGCCGCAAGTCCCGCCTGAAAAGCCGTGGCTTCTCGCTGCTGGAGCTCCTGGTGGCCATGATGATCATCGCCGTGCTGGGGACCCTGGGCTTCTCCCAGTACCGCAAGCACTCGGCCCAGGCGCGCTACCTCAAGGCCCAGGACGACTTGAAGATCGTGGCCGAGGGCCTCGACCAGTACTACCTCAAGAGCGGCCACTACCCTGACTTTGGCAGCTACGATGCGATGGTGGACGGCAACTCGGTCCTGGTGAAGGGCAACCTCATCAAGACGGGCATGTCCGCCCAGGATCCCTTCGGCCAGCCCTACGAGGGCAAATCCACCCGGCTCGACTACGAGCTGAAGTGCGCGGGCGACCCGGCCAACCCCGAGGATGCCGGTCCCATCACCCGCACGCCCGGCCAGGGTGCGACCAGCTCCTCGCCCGTGAGCGGCCCCAAGGCCGGTGGCGCCCCCGCCGACGGCGGAGCCAAGAAGTGATCCACCTCTACAAGCTGCCCCTGGAGGGCCTCCGCCTGAATGGCACCACTGAGAAGCTGGCGCTGGAGGGGGACGTGGCCCTGCGGGACCTCACCTGGTCCGTCTTCGCCCTGGCTTCGGATGGCGACGTGTTCCTCGAGGTGAAGGGCCAAGCCGTCTGGCAGGGCACCTGCAGCCGCTGTCTGGCCCACCTGGATCGGCCCCTCAGGGTCGAGAGCCAGTTCCTGGGCAGCAAGGACGCGGAGCTGGTGGCCCGGGGTGCTCACACGCTGGGCTCCCAGGACCTCGATGTGGTCTTCCTGCCCGAGGACACCCTGGACGAGACGGAGCTGGTACGCGAGCAGTTCGAGCTCCAGGCGCCCATGCACCCGCTCTGCACCGAAGACTGCCAGGGACTCTGTCCCACCTGCGGCAAGAACTGGAACAAGGGTCCCTGCCACTGCCAGCCCGAGTCCGACACGGCGCCTTCCGCCCTCAACAAGGCCCTTGCCAAGGCCTTGGCGGGAATCAAGCTGGACCCGCAATCCTGAAACCCTTAACCTGGAACTTTGCGTTCTATCCCTAGGAGCAAGCCATGCCGAATCCCAAGCGCCGCCATTCCAAGGCCCGCCGCGACCGCCGGCGCACCCATGACTCGCTCGAAGTCATGAGCGCCAGCACCTGCCCGAACTGCCAGACGCCCAAGCTGCCGCACCGCGTGTGCCCCAGCTGCGGCTTCTACCGCGGCAAGCTGGCCGTCCGCGTCGCCGCGACGGCTTAAGAACACTTCGGTGGACAGCCACCGCATTGCACTGGATGTCATGGGGGGTGATTTTGCCCCCCATGCCACTCTGCAGGGCGCCCGGGAGGCTCTTGAGGCCTGGCCTGGGCTCCAGCTGTTCCTGGTGGGCAATGAGGGCGTGATCCGCCCCGAGCTTGCGAAGCATGGCTTCACCCCGGCCCTCATGGCGCGGGTGGAGCTGGTGCATGCCTTTCACACCGTGGCGATGGAGGACAAGGCCACCTGCATCCTCAAGGAGAAGAAGGACAGCTCCATCCGGGTGGCCGCTCAGCTGGTCCGCGAGGGGCGGGCCCACGGCGTCGTGTCCATGGGTCACACCGGGGCCGCCATGGTGGCCTCCAGCCTGGTGATCGGCAAGCTCGATGGCGTGGACCGGCCCGCCCTGGCCAGCGTCCTGCCCAACATGAAGGGCACCCCCACGGTCCTCCTGGATGTGGGCGCCAACGTGGACTGCCGCGCTGTCCACATCGCCCAGTTCGCGGTCATGGGCTCGGTGTACGCCGAAGAGGTGCTGGGCCTGGAGCGGCCCCGGGTGGGCATCCTCAGCGTGGGCGAGGAGGATGGCAAGGGCACCGACGTGACCAAGGACGCCTCCGCCATGCTGCGGCAGATGGAGATCAACTTCGAAGGCAACGCCGAGGGGCGCGACATCTGGAACGGCAACTTCGAGGTCATCGCCTGCGACGGTTTCGTGGGCAACATCGTGCTCAAGTCCAGTGAGGCCCTGGCGGAGGGCATCATCTCCGGCCTGCGCGAGAGCTTCATGACGAGCGCTCTGACCAAGTTCGCGGGCCTCCTGGCCAAGCCGGCCATGAAGAACTTCAAGAAGAAGCTCGACTATTCGGAATACGGCGGCGCCCCGCTGCTGGGCGTGAAGGGCGTGAGCATCATCGGCCACGGCCGCAGCGACGCCAAGGCCGTCCGCAACGCCATCCGTGCCGCCCTCCGCGCCGCCGAACACAACCTGCACCAGCGCATCCAGGAGCGCGTCGCCCTGTTGCTGCCCCAGGACTGAGACAGTTCCGAGGGCAGGGAAAAGATGAACAACTCTCGCGGAGAAAGGACGAGAAGGCAGAGGCTGCAGAGGCTTACTCAAGGTTCTGCCCTCAGCGCTCTCAGCTATCTCC
>CAIRAS010000246.1 GCA_903876615.1 uncultured Holophagaceae bacterium | reverse complement strand
GCGCCGTGGTAGCTCTGCACCGCGGAGATGCCCATCTTGGACATGACCTTCACGATGCCCTTGTTGACGGCCTTGACGAACTTCATCTCGGCCTTGGCCGGTTCGCCCTTGAGCATGCCCTGGCGCAGCTGGTCGTGGATGGTCTCAAAGGCCAGGTACGGGTTCACGGCGCTGGCGCCGTAGCCGATGAGGGTGCAGAAGTGGTGCACTTCGCGGGGCTCGCCGGTCTCCAGCACGAGACAGACCTTCTCGCGGGTGCCGGCGCGCAGCAGGTGGTGCTGGACCGCCGCGATGCCGAGCAGGGCGGGGATGGGCGCATCGGTGGCGTCGTGGCCCCGGTCCGAGAGGATCAGGATGTTGTGGCCCTCGGCGATGGCCTCGCTGCAGGAGCGGCGCAGGTCCTCGATGGCCTTGCGCAGGCCCTTGCCGCCGGCCTCGGCCTTGAAGAGCATGGGCAGGGTGATGGAGTGGAAGCCGCGCGAGCCCGGCCGGCCGTCCAGGCCGCGGATCTTTTCCAGCTCGCGGTTGAGCAGCACGGGCGTGGGCAGCTCGAAGTGCAGGGCCGACTCGGCCACGGGCTCCAGCAGGTTGCCCTCTGGGCCGATGGCGGTGTCCACGGCCAGCACGATGCTCTCGCGGTCGGCGTCCACCGGGGGATTGGTGACCTGGGCGAAGAGCTGCTTGAAGTAGTCGTAGAGCAGCTGGGGGTTCTCCGAGAGCACCGCCAGGGGGATGTCGGAGCCCATGCTGCCGATGGGCTCGGCACCGTCCGCGGCCATGGGGCTCACGATCATGTTCACGTCTTCGAGCGTGTAGCCGAAGGTCTCCTGCCGCCGCAGCACGGTCTCGTGGTCCGGCTCGTTCACCACCGGGGGCTCCGGCAGGTCGTTGATGCGGACCAGGTTCTCTTTCACCCAGTCGGCATAGGGCTCCGCCGAGGCCAGCTGGTCCTTGATCTCGTCATCGGGCACGATGCGGCCCAGCTCGGTGTCCACCAGGAACATGCGGCCGGGCTGGAGCCGCCCCTTCTGGACGATCTTCTCCACGGGGATGTCCAGGACGCCGGTCTCGCTGGCCACCACAACCATGCCGTCCTTGGTGTGGATCCAACGGGCGGGGCGCAGGCCGTTGCGGTCCAGGATGGCGCCGATGCGGGTCCCATCCGTGAAGGCGATGGAGGCGGGACCGTCCCAGGGCTCCATGAGGCAGGAGTGGTACTCGTAGAAGGCCTTGCGCAGCGGGCTCATGGACTCGTGCCGGCTCCAGGGCTCGGGGACCATCATCATCAGCGCGTGGGGCAGGGAGCGGCCGGACATGTAGAGCAGCTCGAGGACGTTGTCGAACATCGACGAGTCGGAGCCCTCGAGGTCGATGACCGGCAGCACCTTCTGCAGGTCGTCGCCCAGGATGCGGGACGCGAAGAGCCGCTGGCGGCCCTCCATCCAGTTGACATTGCCGCGCAGGGTGTTGATCTCACCGTTGTGGGAGATGTAGCGGTAGGGGTGGGACCGGGACCAGCTGGGGAAGGTGTTGGTGGAGAACCGGGAGTGCACCATGGCCAGGCCGGCCACGAAGGTCTCCTCGGCCAGGTCCGGATAGAAGGTGCCGAGCTGCTCGGAGTTGAGCATGCCCTTGTAGACCACGGTGCGGCTGGAGAGGCTGGCGATGTAGAAGTGGCCCCGGCCCGGCAGCACCGAGCGGGACACCCGCTTCTCGGCCAGGCGGCGGAT
>CAIRAS010000245.1 GCA_903876615.1 uncultured Holophagaceae bacterium | reverse complement strand
CCGCCAGTACATCGAAAAAAGAAGATGCCACCGCGAAGGCCGGGAAATCCTGGTCGTAGCCGCCCGGCGCGACCAGTTGAACCAGCTTCCCATTGCGAGGCAGGCTGATTCCAGCTTCGGAAAGACAACGCAGGCGGGAGGGGGCCTCCAAGGTCAGGCCGAGCGCCTTGCCGGAGTCATCCACCGACAGGGAGAATTCGCCGATGCGGAACAGGTCGCTGAATTCAGGCTGGTCTGCGAAGTCCCGCACCCGCTGCAGATAGTCTTGCGCCTGGATCAGGGCGACGGCCTGCAGGGCACAGCCTTCCACCAGTTCTTCGTCCGGGTGCGGGAAGTAATACAGGCGAAACCGCCCCCGGACCCAGCCGGGGCGAGGGTCCAGTCCGTCGAAAGCCAAGCCGAACACCCCATCCATTCCCTGGATTTTCGCGGTCCAGCACTCTACTGCTGCCACGGATTGCTTCAGCCCCCGCCACCCGATGATGTGGCGCACGACGGGCACAAAATTGGTGCGCACCAGAATGGCCCGCAGGAGTTCCTGGAGCCCGGCTTCCGGGCGGGCCTGCAGATCACCCGGGAAAAAGGCATGCACGAGCATAGTCAGATCTCTAACATGCTCGGCATAGCGGGAAAATCAAAATCACATCGGGCTCCGATCGAAAGGCTCAGTATTCGACCTTGCCCCCTTTGGGCCCGCCCCATACGAATTTTGCGATCTTGCCATTTTTCCAACCCATGACGAAGATGCGCACCGTGCCCACGGCCGCTGGGGAGCTGTCGCATTTCTCGACCCGGGCCTCCATGGTGTAGAAGGTGATGCCATCCTTTTCCTCGATCTTGGTCACCACGGGCCTGGCCATGTCACAGATGGTCAGTTCCTGGGGCACCAGGCTCTGGGCGTCGTATTTGTGCAGCACCGCTGTGCACTTGGCCCGGTCGGTGAAGTGGTCGATCACCTCGGTCATCTCTGGAGTGACGCCCGAAGGGGAACAACCCAGGGTGCAGACGAGGAAAAGAATCACCAAGACCGATCTCACCACCTCGAAATGCTTATTGGCCATGACCTACCTCCCGGTGAAAGCGGCGGCGAAGGGCTGTGTGCCTGTCGCCGCCGGCAGCAGAATGACCTCTATACCTCAATCCCATAGCCGATCTTGTCACCATTGCCGAGGTAGTTTGTCTCCTTGGTGCGGAAGCGTGCGGAGCCCTTGATGACGGGGTAACCCGCTTCCACGAATTTCTTGGCGCAGATGAGCCCGGTGCAGTGGTTGCAGCCGATCTTCTGGTAGGCGTACTTGCCCAGGGATAGAACCAGGTCGTCGTACTTGGGGTCCCAGTCATCGAACGGCGAAATGTGCAGCCCGCCATAGATGCCGTAGAGCTGGTCCTTTTCGTACTTGATCTCTTTGATGGCGGTCTCGGAGAACTGGATGATGCCGAAGTGGCAACAACCGGTGATGCTGACCAAACCGAGGTCTTTCACGTTGACGTAGATCGACTGCTCCCCGTAGACCCGGCAGATGATCGGCACCGCAAAATTGAAGGTCGCCAGGCCCGGGATGATCGTATTGAGGCCATTCTTCACCTTGACGAGT
>CAIRAS010000244.1 GCA_903876615.1 uncultured Holophagaceae bacterium | reverse complement strand
GGGCAGGAAGTCGAAGAAGAGCGTGCGGTCCGTCTGGGTGGCCAGGGAGAGCATCTTGCCCCGGCCGTCCCCGGGCAGGGTGTCGTAGACGTGCTGGAGATTGGTTGTCTTCCCGCACAAGCCGGGACCGTAGTAGACAATCTTGGCCGTCAATTCCTTGGTGGCCGCATTGAAAAGCACCATGCCTGCACCTTCAAGTATTTGGGAAGATTGGCGGGTCCGCTCCAAGCCGTCAAGGAAGAACCCGGCCGAATCCTCCCGAGGATGCGCTACACTTCCGCCCATCCCATCTACCGCGAGGATTTCCTATGGCAAAGCTGCTGGTACATGAAAGCGCCGGTGTCCGAGAGTTTGAGATCGTTGAACTCGAGGTCCACATGGGCCGGGAGCTGGACAACACCCTCCGCCTCCCCGATCCCAGCATCAGTCGCCACCACTGCGTCCTCCGCAAGGTGACCGAAGGCTATGAAATACAAGACTTACAGAGCAGCAACGGGGTACTGGTCAACGGCAACCGGGTGCAGTCCTCCCCCCTCCGGGACGGGGACCGGATCACCCTCGGTCAGGTCCAGATGACCTTCCAGGAGCCCCGCCCCGAGGTCAGCAGCGCCACCGCCCCCGTCGCCATCCCAGTCCCTCAGGGCACCGTGCGCATGTCCGCCGACGAGCTGGCGGCCATCCATGCCGGCAAGCCCCCCGTCGAGCCCGGGTCCCAGCCCCTGAGTCAGGACCAGATCGCCACGGGCCAGGTGGTGAGCCAGACGCCCCCGGCCCCCCCGGTGGCACCCCCCTTTCCGCCGGTGGCGCTCCCGAAGGCCCCCGAGCCCGGCCCCTTCCTGAGTGCGGGGGCCCAGGCGAACCCCCTGCCCGCCGTCCTCCAGTCCTATCTGCCCCCCGTGCCGGATGACGCCCAGCCCACGGGAGAGCGGGGGGATTTCGGAAGCCGCTTCCTGGCCTACCTCATCGACATGGTCCCCCTGGTCGCGCTCTGGTTTGCCATCTTCGTGCTCCAGTCGGCCCTGGGCCTGGTCCTCGGGCCCGGGGCCTGCCTGATTGCCGCCTTGATCGGCCTGCTGCACTTCATCGTAGGCGTGGGCTACGTTTGGGTCTTCCTCCCCTACTGCTGGATCACGTTCGGCGCCAGCGCAGGCAAGAAGATCATGAAGCTGCGCGTCGTGCCTGAGGACAACCCCAGGGGCAGGATTGAGGTCGGCACCGCCGCCCTGCGCATGGTGGGCCATTTCATCAACGGCCTCCTCCTGGGGCTCCCCTACCTCATGATCCTTGGGGGCGAGCGGAAGGGCATCCACGACCTGATCAGCAAGAGCATCGTGATCAAGGTCGATCGCTGACGTGCGTCTGACTACCGGTGCCCACCCGACGGCCGCCTCCCCCAGGGGACTCGCATGATCCTGACCGGCCGGCAGATCCAGGAGGCCCGGACCCAGGGTCAGCTGCGCATTGAGCCCTGGCGCGACGAGCAGCTGAACCCCAACAGCTACAACCTGCGCCTCGGCGAGGACCTGGCGGTCTATACCGACCACGAGCTGGACATGGCCCGGCCCAATGGCATCGAGTTCCTCAAGATCCCCCCCGAGGGCCTGCTGCTTCAGCCCGGGCGGCTCTACCTGGGCCGCACCCTGGAGTACACCGAGACCCAGGGCATGGTGCCCATGCTGGAGGGGCGCAGCAGTGTCGGGCGCCTGGGCCTCTTCGTGCACGTCACCGCCGGCTTTGGCGACATCGGCTTCTGCGGCTACTGGACCCTGGAGATCAGCTGCATCCAGCCCGTGCGCATCTATGCCGGCGTGGCCATCTGCCAGATCTTCTACCACACCGTCAGCGGCGCCTACGACAGCTACGACTCTGGCAAGTACCAGCGCAACTCGGGCATCCAACCGTCCATGCTGTGGAAGGACTTCATCAAGGACTAAGAGGTGGTAACAAAACCCGACGCGGCCGCGTGGGGTTTCGTTACCACCTCTAAGAGTGCCTAGTGGACCGCAGTGGGTCCATCGTGGGTCCAGAGCACCTCAAAGGGCCGCACTTCCTGCTCGATGCCCTTGAGGGAGAAGGCGCCCAGCTGACGCAGCCGGTCCTCTCCCACCAGCTCCGCGGTGCTGGGCCCCACCACGATCTGACCCGGCCGGGCCACGCCGCTCTCCAGGCGGGAGGCCAGGTTCACGGTGCTGCCCATGACGGTGTAGTCCATACGCTTCTCGCAGCCGATATCTCCCGCGAAGGCCACGCCGCTGTTGATGCCGATGCGCATCTTCAGCTCAGGGTAGCCCTCGGGCCGCATCGCGTTGAGGGCGTAGAGGGCCTCCTGCATGGCGACGGCGGCTTCCACGGCGTGCCGGGCGTGGTCGGCATCAGGATTCGGCGCGCCGAAGAAGGCCATGATGGCGTCGCCGATGTACTTGTCGAGGGTGCCGCCCCGGTTGAAGATCTGGTCGGTCATGGCCTCGAAGGTGCGGTTCAGGATGCCCGCCAGCACCAGGGGCTCCATGCCCTCGCTCATGCGGGTGAACCCCGAGATGTCGGCGAAGAGCACGCTGATCTGGCAGCGCTGCGCCTGCAGCATGGGGGCTTCCTTGTTCTGGCTGGACTTGAGGATCTGGTCCACCACCGCCGGGCTGTGATAGCGCTCCAGGCGCTGGCGGAAGCGGGCCTCCCGCTCGCGCTGGATGCCCACGGCGGCAAAGTTGGCCATGGCGCTCAGCAGGTGCTCGTCCTCCCGCTTGAAGCCGCCCTTGTTCAGGCTGGTCTCCAGGTAGATCACGCCGAGGGCCTGATCTTCCCCGATGAGGGGCGCGCAGAGGGCCGAGGTGATGCCGTGGAGCTTGATGCTCTCCCCGGCGCTGAACCTCGGGTCCAGCCGGGCGTCCGTGGTGAGGATGGCCACCCGGTCCTTCATGGCCGTGCGAGCGATGGTGCGGCTGATGGGGGCCAGGTGCTGGCCCGGGTGCTCCTCCCAGATCAGCTCGGGCACCAGCTCGCCATCGGCGTCCGCCAGCAGGATGAACCCGCGCTGACAGGGGATCTGGGTCGTCACCAGCCCCATGACCGAGTCCAGCAGCTCCGTCAGGCCCGCGGCGCGGAGCAGGGTGCCCGCCATGCTCGCCAGGCGCTGGAAGAGGGTGACCGCCTCCCCGGCGGGGTGCTGGCCGCTGGCCTGGGCCAGCATGGCCTCCAGGCTGGCGTGGGGCACCAGGATCGAACCCGAGGCGTCAAAGGCCCGGTCTTCCAGGGCGATGCGGGAGGCAACGGCCTTGGGGGCCAGGGTCAGGTTCAGGCCGGTAACCGGCAGCGGCACCCCGCCTTCGGGCACCCACACCACCATGGCCTCCCCCAGCAGGACCTTGTCCCCCAGGTGCAGGGGCGAGGGCTCGGTCAGGGTGGTCCCATTGAGCGAGGTCCCGTTCAGGGACTTCATGTCCATGACGTAGGGCCGCCCGTCCTTGAGGAAGATCCGGGCGTGCACCCGGCTCACGGCGTTGGCCTGGATGCGGATGGTGGCCTGGTCGCCCCGGCCAATGGTCACGCCCTCTTCGGTGAGGGTCAGAGGGTGCAGGGCGCCATCAACCTGGAGGGTGAGCTTCATGGACTGTCCGGAGTGGGGGGTGAGTTTAACACGCGCTACAGACGTCATCGGCAGGGGGCGTTAATCTATGAGGTTCACTGGAGGCCCGTTGACCAAAGTCGGATTCATGTCCCTGGGATGCCCGAAGAACCTCGTGGACTCCGAGGTCATGCTGGGGCACCTGCGGCTCAAGGGCTACCAGATCACCCCGGTGCTGGAGGAGGCCCAGGTGCTGGTGGTGAACACCTGCGGCTTCATTGACGCCGCCAAGCAGGAGAGCGTCGAGGCCATCCTCCAGGCCGCCGCCATGAAGAAGACCGGGGCCTGCGAAAAGCTCATCGTGGCGGGCTGCCTGGTAGAGCGCTACCGGGACGAGCTCATGGCGGGGATGCCCGAGATCGACGCCTGCCTGGGCACCCGGGACATCGAGCAGATCGCCGAGGTCATCGGCGCGGGGGCCTCCTTCGAGCTGAACCCCAACCCCGACTACCTCTACAGCGAGGCCAGCCCCCGCCTACTCACCACCCCCAAGGCCAGCGCCTACCTGAAGATCAGCGAAGGCTGCGACCACGCCTGCGCCTTCTGCGTGATTCCCCTGCTCCGGGGCGCCCAGCGGAGCCGCCGCATCGAGAGCGTCGTGGCCGAGGCCGAGAACCTGGTGGCCCAGGGCGTGCTGGAGATCAGCCTGGTGGGCCAGGACACCACGGACTACGGCCGGGACTTCGGCGACCCCGACGCCCTGGAGAAGCTGGTGCGGGCCCTGGGCCAGGTGGCGGGCCTGCGCTGGTTCCGCATCCACTACGCCTACCCCAACCGCCTCACGGACGGGCTCCTGCGGGCCATGGCCGAGACGCCCAACTGCGCCCGCTACCTGGACATGCCCCTGCAGCACGCGGACGCCGCCATCCTCAAGGCCATGGCCCGGGGCGGTAGCCGCAAGCCGTTCCTGAAGCTGCTGGAGAAGGTGCGGCGCCTGGTGCCGGGCATCGCCATCCGTTCGAACTTCATCGTGGGCTTCCCCGGCGAGGACGAGGCGGCCTTCGCCGAGCTAAGGTCCTTCGTGCAGGAGGCCCGCTTCGACCATGTGGGCGTCTTCACCTACAGCGCCGAAGAGGGCACCTCGGCCCACGCCCTGGGCGACCCCATCCCCAAGCGCACCAAGGAGGCCCGCAAGCGCCGCCTCCTGGAGCTGCAGCAGAAGATCGCCCGGGAGAAGAACCAGGAAAAGGTGGGCCAGGTCATCGATGTGCTGGTGGAGGGCGCCCACGAAGAGACCGACCTCATCGTCAAGGGCCGCCACCAGGGCCAGGCCCCCGAGATCGATGGCAACGTGCTGCTGGTGGACGGCGTCCCCCAAGCCAACACCATCCAGCGCGTCCGCATCGTCAAAGCCCACGCCTACGACCTCATCGGCGAAGTCGAAGACGGCGGGTTAGAGGCCAGCACCGCCGCCTACGAGGCCGCGTTCAAGGCCAGGCAAATGGCGAAATAAAAAGATTCACCACGAAGACACGAAGAAAAACTGTTAAATAAAGTCCTTCTGCAGTTATCCCCTTCATCCCCTTCATCCCTGTTTAAAAGGCCTTTTTGACGGGGATAAAAGGGATGGACGGGGATTAAAAATAACCAGGTATCAGGCCTGGGATTCCATTGTTTCTGGATTGCCGCCGTCAGGACGCGGCGCGAGTTCCTTGATCCGCCCCCGCACCTGCGGCGACCAGAGGACCGCCAGGGCTAAGGCACCTGGCACAACGAGGGCAAGGGCCAAGGTCCAGGAAAGGTTCGAAAGATCCGATGCCCCCGCACTCTGGCTCCCACCGAGGAGGCCAAGAAGGGAGAGGGTGCCATTGTTTACAAGATGAGCCAGCAGGGCCGGCCAGAGAGATCCCGTGCGCAGGACGAGCCAGCCCAGAAAGAGGCCAACGATGAAAATAATAGGGAGTTTGAGCCAGCTGCCGTGTATCAGCGCGAAGACGAGGGCGGTAAGAAGAAGAGCGCGCCGGTCGCCCCCCAGCTCCCGGATGCGCATGAGGCCATAGCCACGGAACAGGACCTCCTCGGCCATGGGTGCCCCAATGACGACGCCCAACACGCCCACAGAGGTCGTGGGGTCGGGAAGGTTAGGCAGGGCTGTCGGGCCCCATCGCACCATGACCGCCAGGAGCAGTCCTACCAGCAGTGCAAGGTAGGCCAGAACATTCAGCAGGGACCAGAGGAGGAGTCCACCGCTCACCCTGGCCAGGGGCAGCGCCTTCCGCCAGTCGGCACCCCAGACGGACTTGGCCTTCCAGAGCATGCCTGGCACCACCAGCAGGAGGCCCAGGAACCCCAGGAACATCCCGATGCGCGGGTGGGACTTCATCACCACCCATCCGGGGATCGCCAGGGGAAGGGGGAAGACTGTGGC
>CAIRAS010000243.1 GCA_903876615.1 uncultured Holophagaceae bacterium | reverse complement strand
GGGCTGGGCCGTGGTGGCGTCGCAGCGCAGCCGGTGGGTGCTGCCCAGAGGCAGCCAGATCTCCTCGCCCACCGCCGGTCGCAGCTCCTCGCCATCCCGGTCCACCACCACGCCCGGGTCCAGAGCCACCCACAGCTCCCCGCGGTGGCTGTGCCGCTGCAGGCTCAGCTTCTGCCCCGGTGCACAGGTGAGGATCTTCACCGTGCAGGCCGTGTTCAAGGCGTACTGATCAAACGAGCCCCAGGGTTTGTCCACGTGCAGCGTCTCAGGTCTTTTCATACGGAACCTCGGTTGTTCTTGTCTTTTCCAATAGCGGAAAGCGTACGCTTTCCGCTCGGTGAAGGGCTTCTAGAGGAGTTCGGTACGCCCATCCGCCCGCAACCGCTCAACCACATCCTTCACCGACTGGGCGCGGTCGCGGCGGCAGATCAGCAGGGCGTCATCGCTGTCCACCACGATGAGGTCGTCCACGCCGCTGGCGGCGATGAAGCGCTTGCCGCCGAAGACGGCGCAGTTGCGAGAGTCCAGCAGCAGGGTGTCTCCCAGACTGACGTTGCCATCGGCATCGGGCGTCTGGAACTCGATGGCGGCGGGCCAGGAGCCCACATCGGACCAGCGGAAGCGCGTGGGCACCACGGCCACGGAGCTCGCCCGCTCCATGAGCGCCACGTCGATGGCGACCTTGGGCAGCTGACGGTAGGCGTCGGCCAGGGTCTCGGGCCGGGCGCCCGCGGCTACCCAGGCGTCGAGGGGCGCGAGCACGTCCGGCGCGTGCTGTTCCAGGCCCTGGCGGAAGTCCGCCAGGGTCCACACGAACATGCCCGCATTCCAGTAGTGGCGTCCGGACTCGAGATACTGGAGGGCGACGGCTGCGGGCGGCTTCTCGCGGAAGGCCGTCACCTTGAGCACGGGGCCCTGGCCTTCGGACTCGATGTAGCCGTAGCCAGTCTCGGGATAGGTGGGCTTGATACCGAACGTGACGAGCTCGCGCTTCTCCGCGGCATGGGCCACGGCGGTGTCCAGGTCCGCGAGAAAGATCTCCCGGTCCCCGATCCAGTGGTCTGCCGAGAGCACCGCCATGACGCCGTGGGGGATCTTCTTCTCGATCTCCACCAGGGCCAGGGCGAGGCAGGGCGCGGTGTTGCGGCCCTCGGGCTCGACGATGACATTCTCCGGTGGCAGCTCCGGCAGCATGCGCCGGGTCTCTGCGGCCAGGTCCTCCGTGGTCACCACGAAGATGCGCTCCGGGGGCACGTGTCCGTCCAGGCGGCGCACCGTCTGGTGGAGCAGGGTCTCGGTGCCGACGATGGCCAGGAACTGCTTGGGCCGGGCGTTCCGGCTGCGGGGCCAGAAGCGCGTCCCGCGACCACCGGCCATAACGACGGCGACAGTTGGATTAACGTTGGTCGTGTCCGACATCATGCCCCCCTTGAGACAGTCCCAGCCTAACGGGAAAGCACGGAGACCAGGATGCCCAGGTCGCCCGGTGGCAGGGGCTGGGGGTCCAGGACCCGGGACAGGGGCTGGGCCACGGCTGCGCCGGCCACCTCGGCCATGTAGAAGCCCCGCTCGCCGCGGTCCAGACGGCGCACGGCCTCGGCGCCCCAGCGGCTGCCCCAGATGCGGTCCAGGGCCGTGGGGCTGCCGCCCCGCTGGATGTGGCCCAGCACCACCACGCGGAGATCGAGGGCATGCTCCTGCCGGAGCTGCTCGCCCACGGCCATGGCCCGGCCCACGGTGTCGCCCTCGGCCACCACCACGATGGAGCTGCGCTTGCCGGCGTTCCAGTGGGCCTTGAGGCGCGT
>CAIRAS010000242.1 GCA_903876615.1 uncultured Holophagaceae bacterium | reverse complement strand
TCCCAAGGCCCGCATCCTCGCCGTCGATGACGAGGGCGTGGTGCTCGACTCCTTCCGCCGCATCCTGGTGCTGGAAGGCTTCAGCGTGGACACCGTGGAGCACGGCCCCGAGGCCCTGGGCCTGGTGCAGCGCAACGACTACGACTTCGTCTTCACCGACCTCAAGATGCCCGACATGGATGGCGTGGAAGTGGTGAAGGCCGTGAAGCACCTGCGGCCTGACGTGGACGTGGTCGTCGTCACCGGCTACGGCAGCATCGAGACCGCCGTCCAGACCCTGCAGCAGGGCGCCTGCGAATACGTCCAGAAGCCCTTCACCGCCGATGAGCTGGGTGAGTTCGCGAAGAACCTGCTGATCAAGCGCCAGGCCCGCATTGCTTTCGCCCAGCGGCCCACTGTCCGCGTGGTGACCCCGGAGATGGCCGAAGTCATCCCCGCCGCAGAGTTCTGTGTGCCCGGCGGCGCCTTCCTCTCTCCCGGTCACGCCTGGGTGCGCCTCGAGCCCGAAGGACAGGTCCGGATCGGCATCGATGACTTCCTGCGCAAGGCTCTTGGTGAAGTGAAGGAAGTGGTCCTGCCTGAGCGGGGCAAGACCGTCCGCCAGGGCGAGGTTCTCTTCACCCTCAAGAGCAAGCTGGGCAGCGTCAGTGTGGCCTCGCCGATGTCCGGCAAGGTAGAGCATGACAACGCTGGCCTGAAGTCGGATCCGGGCGAGCTCATCGCGAGCCCCTACGACCGCGGCTGGGTGTGCCTGATGACCCCCAGCGACCTCGCCACGGAGCTCGGTTCCCTGAAGATCGGCAAGCCCGTCATCGACTGGTACCAGGACGAGATCGCCCTCCTGCGGGGCGAGAATGGCCCCCTGGCCAACGGCAACCTGGACTGGACGCTCTTCCAGCAGAAGTTCCTGACCCCCAAGGCCTAAGTCACAGGCCGGCGCACCACCCGAAGGGTTCGGAGCTCAGGCTCCGAACCCTTCGCCTGCGTGATAGCTGGAGCGCGCCAGGGGGGCGGACACCACTCGCTCGAAGCCCATCTCCAGGCCCTTGATCCGGTACATCTCGAACTCGGCCGGCTCCACGAAACGTTCCAGGGGCAGGTGCAGCTCCGAGGGCGGCAGGTACTGGCCGAGGGTGGCGATGTCCACCCGGCTCTCCCGCCAGTCGGCCATGAGCTCCAGCACCTGCTCCGGGGTCTCACCCAGGCCCACCATGATGCCGCTCTTCACCCGCATGCTTGGGGCGTTCTCGTCGCGCCAGTCCGCAGTGCGCCGCAGGACCTCCTGGCTCTGGGCGTAGTCCGCGTCGGGCCGCACCCGCCGGTAGAGGTGGGGTACCGTCTCGACGTTGTGGTTCAGCACGTCGGGCCGGGCTTCCAGCACCGTGAGCAGGGCCGTGGCGCTCCCGCCGAAGTCCGGAATAAGCACCTCCACGCCGCAGCGCGGCGACAGGGCCCGGATCCAGCGGATGGTCTCGGCGAAGTGCACGGAACCCCCGTCAGGCAGGTCGTCCCGGTTCACAGAGGTCACCACGGCGAACTTCAAGGCCAGGCGGGCGACGGCCTCGGCCACCCGCTGGGGTTCCCCACCGTCGAGTTCCCCAGGGCGACCCTTGCCGACATTGCAGAAGCCGCAGTGCCGGGTACAGATCGCCCCCATGAGCATGAAGGTGGCCGTGCGGTGCACCCCCCAGCACTCATGCAGGTTGGGGCAGCGGGCCTCCTCGCAAACCGTGACCAGCTTCTGTTCCCGCATCAGGGTCTCAATCTCGGCCACCCCCTCCAGGGCCGGGAGGCGGATCTTGAGCCAATCGGGACGGGCGCTGGGGAGGACTGGTGGTCTGACCATAGCCGTCCATTGTGCCTGGGGGTCAGGTTGAGGTCACCCTTCCAGGGCTGGCCGGCCCCCAGGTGTGACGGATTTCCCTTTTCAGCCGGCGGGGAGGCCCCGGGTAGAATGGGAATATGTCCGACGCCCCCCAGGAAGTCCCTGTGATCCCCGCCGAGCCGGCGCCCGCCCCTGCGGCCCCGACGGTGTTCGAGCCCCCGAAGGGGTTCGAGACCAAGTTCCGTGGTTTGGCGCTGCATCTGGCGACCTTTGATGGGCCCCTCGACCTCCTGCTCTACCTGATCCAGGAGCAGAAGCTGGACCTCCTGAACCTGCCCATGGCGGAGGTCACCCGGCAATACATGGACTACCTCCAGGTCATGGAGGAGCTCAACCTGGAGATCGCCGCAGAATACGTGGCCATGGCAGCCCAGCTGCTGCAGATCAAGTCCCGCCTCATGCTGCCCCGGCCGCCCGAGGCCTGCGGCGAGGAGGATCCCCGCGAGTCCCTGGTGCAGCGGCTGCTGGACTACCAGCAGGTGAAGGCCGCCGCCCAGATACTCTCCGAGCGCGAGTCCGACTGGCAGAAGATCGCCTTCGCGCCGGGCATCGACCTGGAGGACCACAAGCGGGTGGAGGAAGAGCCGATCAAGGCCACCCTCTTCGACCTGCTGGGTGCCTACCGGGAAGCCCTGAAGAACCTGCTGCCGCCCCCCCCGGTGGAGGTGCGCACCCAGCCCAAGTCCTTGGAGCAGCGCGTGGCCGAGGTGCTCCGTGACCTCCAGGATGGCCTCTGGAAGCCCTTCCAGGGCCTGCTCAGCCAGGCCCGCACCCGGGAAGAGCTGGTGCTCACGTTCCTGGCCCTGCTCGAGCTGGTCCGCACCGGCCGCATCGCCCTGGTGCAGGGCGAAACCTTCGGCGAGATCCGGGTCAAGGCCGCCGAGGCCGCGTGAGTGGCGCCGCGGATCCCCTCCGCAGGGCGCACCGGCTGGCCTACGGCCTGGGCCTGGCGCTGTGCTGCGGCACACCTGGGGTGATTGCACTCCTGCTCCTGGCGGGCGTGATTCCGCCGGGGACCGAGACGCCGGAGGGGATCCACCAGCAGGTCGGCTACCTCTTCACTGGCCTGGTCTTCCTGGCGGCGGCCTGGGTGCTCTGGCGCAGCGGACAGGTGCTGCGGGGGTTCCGGGAACTGACCGAAGCCCAGCGCCCCCTGGTGCTGCTCCGAGAGTGCCTCCTCTATGCGGCGGTGCTCGACCTGAGCAGCCTCTGGGGCCTGCTCTACTGGAGCCAGGTGGGCAGCCAGGCCGGTCGGCATGCCTGGAGCTTCATCCTGCTCACGCCGGCCCTCTTCCTGGCCCTGGTCCCCCGCGAAGCCCGCTGGCGGAAGGCCTTGGAAGGCTGAGGTCAGGCGGTATGCTGGGATGTTCCGTGTCCTGGAGTGTCCATGCGTGATCCCGAGCAGCCTGATCCCGCGCTGGGCGCCACCGTGCGCCTGCGGATCGGAGAGCCGCTGGCGCCCTCCGCGGAGGCCACCCAGCAGCTGGCCGCAGGGGAGCCTGCGGATCCTGCAAGCACGCAGCGGCTGGTGCTGCCCATGGGGGCCACCCAGCCGCTGTTTGCCGGGGAGCCGGTGAACCCTGCAAGCACGCAGCGGCTGGTGCTGCCGGTCGAGGCGACTCAGCCGCTGTTGGCTGGCGAGCCCCTGGATCCTGCAAGCACTCAGCGATTCGTGCTGCCGGTCGAGGCAACCCAGCCGCTGACGGCCGGGGAGCCCCTGGATCCTGCAAGCACTCAGCGGATGGTGCTGCCCGTCGAGGCGACCGTGAAGGGGCTCCTGCCACGCCTCAAGGGAGACGCCGGCCAGGCCTCGAACCGCACCAACCTGAACCCGGGAGTCCCGCCGGTTCTGGCACAGACCTCGATGCCACCAATGCCGGCCCCGCCGACGCCCGTCCCCTTCGCCTGGAAGCTGCCGGCTGCACTCGTTGGGTTGATCGCGCTGGGGGTCGTCGTCTTCCTGATCCTCTCCCGGCTGCCGGTCCCCCCACCCTCCGCAGCGACGCCGTCGCCTCGGCCTGCGGTGGTGGTGCCCCACGCAGGAGAAGCCCTCCCGGCCTCGGTCCAGGCCTATGTCGACAAGGCCCAGGCCGGGGACGTCAACGCCATGCGGATGCTGGGAGCCATGTACTACAACGGTCTGGATGTGCCCCGGGACCCGGTCAAGGGCCTCGCCTGGTACCGGAAGGCCGCCGAGCAGGGCAGCATGGCCGCCCGGGCCGAGCTCGACAAGCTGGAGCAGTCCGGGAAGTAGGGCTAAGGAGCTGTCCGCCAGGCCAGCACCTTGGCCGTGGCGGCCGGACCCACGGTGGCGATCAGGGTGGCTTCCTCGGCCTCGCGCACCTGGGTGACGCTGCCGAAGGCCAGGAGCAGCTTCTTGGCCGTGGCAGGGCCGACCCCCGGGATCTGGGTCAGCTCCGTCTGCAGGGTGCGCTTGGCGCGCAGGGCCCGGTGGTAGCTGATGGCGAAGCGGTGGGCCTCGTCCCGGATGCGCTGGAGCAGCTGGAGCACGGGCGAGGACTTGGGAATCTTCAGCGGCGTGGTGGCGCCGGGTCGGAAGACCAGCTCCTCCTTCTTGGCCAGGCTGGCCAGCTCCAGCTGCTCCAGGCCCAGCTCCTTCAGCGCGGCCTCGGCGGCGTGCAGCTGGCCCAGGCCACCGTCGATGAGGACCAGGTCCGGGAAGTCCTGGCCTTCGTCCTTCATGCGCTTGTAGCGGCGGGTCACGGCCTCCTGCATGTTGGCGAAGTCGT
>CAIRAS010000241.1 GCA_903876615.1 uncultured Holophagaceae bacterium | reverse complement strand
TGGCTCATGGCCAAGCAGGTGAACCTGGATGGCACCATGGCCCTGGGCAGCTCCATTCCCGCACCCCAGGCCAGCGCCATGAAGGCCATCCTTGAAGGCATCTTTGGCACCGTGTCCATGCCCCTGCGTTGGTACGCCTTCGGCCTCGGCGTCATGCTCTCGGTCGTGCTGCGCATGGTGGAGCTGCCCGCCCTGGGCTTCGCGCTGGGCATGTACCTGCCCATCGAGCTGAACATGCCCCTCTTTCTGGGCGGCCTGCTGGCCCACTGGGTGAACCGGCCGAAGTCCGGGACCAGCGAAGCCGACGCCAAGGCCCGGGAGAACCGCGGCGTGCTCATCGCCAGCGGCCTCATGGCCGGCGGCGCCATCATGGGCGTGGTGGCGAGCTTCGTAAAGCTGAAGTGGACCGAGGGCTTCCCCATCCTCAGCGCCGCCCAGGCCGAAGGCGCCCTGGGCGAGTGGATCGGCATCGCTGCACTGCTCGCACTTTGCCTCTACGTCGTCGTGTACAGCCGACAGGCCAAGGGCCAGGCCTGAACCTCCGACAAGGGCGACCCCAGGCGGCCAGCTCACCCGGGCGTCATGCCAAAATAGGGCCCCGGCCACTGAGATTGCCCCTGTTAGGGTCTCGTCGCCCGGCTGGATGGCCTGGACGCACGGCCTCCCAGGGCCGAGAATGGGCGATGCGCCACGTCCCAGGCCCCCCCGATGCATGACTTCCTGCTGATCGCCGCGGCCGGCCTGCTGGGGGGCGCGATGAACGCCATCGCCGGGGGTGGATCCTTCGTCACGCTGCCCGCCCTGGTGGCGGCCGGCATACCCTCCCTCAACGCCAACGCCACGAGCACCGTGGCCCTGGTGCCCAGCGCCCTCGCCACCGCCCACGCCTACCGGCATGACTCTCGGGGCCTCGAGGGCGCTAGGATGCCCGTCATGGCGGCGATCAGCGTGGTGGGTGGGGCCCTGGGCGCCTTGCTGCTGCTGAAGACGCCCCAGTCGATCTTTGACCGCATCTTCCCCTTCCTGCTCCTCTTCGGCGTCCTGGTCTTCGCCTTCGGGCGGAGCTTGGGCGAGGCCCTGCGCCGCCGGGTGCGCATCCACCCCCACGCCATGCCTGTCGCCCAGCTGTTCCTGGGCGTTTACGGCGGCTACTTCGGCGGGGCCGTGGGCGTCATGATGCTCGCCACCTGGAGCGTGCTGACCGCCGCCACGATCAACGCCATGCAGGCCACGCGCCACCTGATGAACGCAGCCATGAACGCCACCGCCTCGGTTCTCTTCGTCCTCGGCGGCCTGGTGCACTGGCGGCCGATGGCCGTCCTGCTCGTCTCCGCCACCGTGGGTGGCTACGTCACCGGCCGCCTCGGCCGCCACCTCGACCCCGGTCGTGCCCGGATTGTCATTTCCTGCCTGAACGCCGTGGTGGTAGCGGCGGTGTTCTGGCGGCACTTCGCCTAGTCTGCATTCGCGGAGATCGGGGCCGGGGTCTTCGCCAGCCCCGGGGATTGGCGCAAATGGGCAGTCCGGGCGCCCCAGAAGGCCCTAGCTCCTTCCAACCTAGGCATCCCCCAAGCAGGCCAGCAGGTCCCGCGCCGCACCCGGA
>CAIRAS010000240.1 GCA_903876615.1 uncultured Holophagaceae bacterium | reverse complement strand
CGTCCAATATGCACTTGTCTTTGAACCTTCGGCCTGGCATTCCGTCCCAGAAAGCAAAAGCATGACGGGGATCAATGGGATGGACGGGGATGCCTGCAAGTGCGTGGCCGAGGATCATCCCGGGAATCCCGGAAGATCCAATTTTTTTGCCCTGACTCTTCAAGCCATGACCCTACAGCCCGCCGCGCAGGTTGGCGAAGGTGCGCAGGCCTTCTTCGGTGCTCCGGAGGAGGGCCACGAGGTGGCCCTGGTGCAGGGCGCGGAGGGGGGCGCCGGGGTCTGGGAAGCCTTCGGGCAGGGTCCAGGTGGGCGGCAGGAACTCGCCCTGGGGAATGGCGCGGCCATGGGCCAGGTGCTCGGCCTCGGCATCGCTGAGCTCCCGCACGCGGCACCAGGGCACCAGGTCCGCACCCGTGAGGAGGCGCTCCTGACCCTCGCCGGGATCGGCCCAGGGGCCGATGGCGGTGCGCTGCAGGGCCCCCAGGTGGGCGCCGCAGCCCAGGACCTGGCCCAGGTCCCGGGCCAGGCTGCGCACGTAGTAGCCGCCTCGGCAGGTGAGCTCCAGCGTGCTGGCGCGCGGCAGGTCGTGGGCCAGCCAGCGGGCGGAGAGCAGGAAGACCCGGCAGGGTTTCATGATCACTTCCTCGCCGCGGTGGGCCTTCTTGTAGGCCGCCTCGCCATCAATCTTCTTGGCGCTGGTGGTGGGTGGCACCTGCTCGGTCCAGCCCAGGAGAGGCATCAGGGCCGCGTCCAGGATCTCCGGCGTCAGGTGCGCGGCGTCGCCGGTCAGCACCGGGAGGCCCTGCAGGTCGCAGGTGTCCGTCTCCAGGCCCCAGCGGACCTCGGCCAGGTAGGTCTTGGGTAGAGGATGCATGAGGTCCATCAGGCGCGTCGCCTGGCCTGCCAGCACCAGCAGGAGGCCCTCGGCGAAGGGATCCAGGGTGCCGCCGTGGCCCAGGGCCAGCTTCTTCTGGCCCGCCTCGAAGGCCCGGCGCTTGAAGTCCCGCACGGCGTCAAAGCTGCTGCGGCCCACGGCCTTGTGGACGAGGTAGATGCCCGATTCGACCATTCAGGCGTCCGGCTTTCCAGCGGCTTCGGGGTTCTCGGGTTCCTCGGGCTCTGGAGGCCGGGCGGCGCGCTCTTTCTCGAGCTCCGCGAGGATGGTCTCCAGGTGGTTGCCCTCATCGAGGGTGCCATCCGGGAAGAACCGCAGCTCAGGTACCCGCTTCATCTTCAGGCGCGCGGCCAGCTGGGTGCGCAGAAACCCGGCAGCCCGGCCCAGGGCCTTGCGGGTGAGGCCGTTCTGGGCCTCCTGGTCGCCGCCGTTGGGGGGCAGCACCGTGAAATAGACCCGCGCCATGCTGCGGTCCGCCGTCAGCCGCACGGCCGTGACGGTGAGGAAGCCCAGCTCCGGGTCGCGGAGCTCACGCTGGATCAGGTTGGACAGCAGAAAGTGGACTTGGTCTTCAAGGTGTTCAGGGCGCAGCATGGGTTTCCTTTGGAACATCTATTGTAGCCGAGCCGCCCTCTGCGCTTTGGATGCGACGGAGGGGACCAGGCCTGGATACTCTGAGGTTTTCAGGGATAGCCATTGGCCGACTGGTTCGAGGAGTGGTTTGACGGGGACTATGCCGAGCTCTACGCCCACCGGGACACCACAGAAGCCCGCCGGGCCGTGGAGCTGGCCCTGCGGGTCGCGCCGGAGCTGGCCGAGGGGCCCGTGCTGGACCTGGGCTGCGGCTCGGGCCGGCACCTGGAGGTGCTGCGCGGGGTGAACCCCGAGGCCTTCGGCATGGACCTCTCCCGGGCCCTGCTGGGTCTGGCCCCCGCCGAGCTGCGCCCCTGGCTGCTGCGCGGCGACATGCGGACCCTGCCCCTCCGGCCCGGCGTTCTCAGCGGCATCTGCCTCTGGTTCACGCCCTTCGGCTACTTCGAGGACGCGGAAAACCGCGCGCTGCTGCAGCACCTCGCGGGCCTGTTGCGCCCCGGCGGCATCTTCCTGCTGGACTACCTGAACGCGGACCTCGTGGCGCGGATCCTGGTCCCCGAGGACACCGCGGAGCGCCACGGCACCCGCATCCGGAGCCGCCGGAGCATCGAAGGCAACCGCCTCCTGAAGCGCATGACCCTCACGCGCCTGGCCACCGGCGAGGTCCGCGAGGCCCTGGAGAGCGTCCAGCTCTATCCCCCGGCGGAGCTGCAGGAGCTGGCGCAGGCTGCGGGGCTGCGGGTCCGGACGGTCCTGGGCAACTACACCGGCGAGCCCTTTACGAGCGACAGCCCCCGCTGGATCGGCGTCTTCGAGAGGACCTAACCCGGGGTCACACAAGAAAGAGGATTCCCTGTTTTCATCCCCTTCATCCCTGTTCCTTTTTCTTTTCCGGAGCTTGTTCAACAGGGATGAAGGGGATGAAGGGGATACTGATTGCCTACCGGTTTCGGGGTCGAAGTAGTTCAGACCCTGCTGTATGTGGG
>CAIRAS010000239.1 GCA_903876615.1 uncultured Holophagaceae bacterium | reverse complement strand
CCCCGTCATCGCGGAGGCCATCGATCGCGCCTCCCAGGAGATCATCGACGGCCATTGGCACGGTCACTTCCCCACGGATATGGTGCAGGGCGGCGCGGGGACTTCCACCAACATGAACGCCAACGAGGTCATCGCCAACCGCGCCCTGGAACTGCTGGGTCACAAGCGCGGCGAGTACAGCTACTGCCATCCGAACGACCATGTGAACCTGGGCCAGAGCACCAATGACGTCTATCCGACGGCCCTGCGCCTCACCACGATCTTCATGCTGAAGAGCCTGTTGGATGCCATGGAACGCCTGAAAGCCGCCCTGCATGCCAAAGGCCGTGAATTCTCGGACGTCATCAAGATGGGCCGCACCCAACTGCAGGATGCCGTGCCCATGACCCTGGGCCAGGAGTTCGAAGCCTACGCCGTCACCACCGGCGAGGACATTGCCCGCCTGCGGGAAACCGCCCGCCTCTTCCTGGAGGTGAACATGGGGGGCACGGCCATCGGCACGGGCATCTGCGCCGATCCCCGCTATCCCGCAGTCGTGGTGGAGGAGCTGCGCAAGGTGACGGGTCTGGACATCGTCCTCGCCGAGAATCTGGTGGAGGCCACACCGGACACCGGCGCCTTCGTCATGTTCTCCGGCGTGGTGAAGCGGGCCGCCGTGAAGCTGAGCAAGCTCTGCAACGACCTGCGCCTGCTCAGCAGCGGCCCCCGCTGCGGCTTCGGCGAGCTGAACCTGCCCCCCATGCAGCCCGGCAGCAGCATCATGCCCGGCAAGGTGAACCCGGTGATCCCCGAGGTGGTGAACCAGGTGGCCTTCTCGGTCATCGGCAACGACCTCACCATCACCCTGGCCGCCGAGGCGGGCCAGCTCCAGCTCAACGTGATGGAGCCCATCCTGGCCTACAGCCTGGTCACCAGTCTGCGCACGCTGACCGCCGCCGTGAATGTGCTCACCACCAAGTGCATCGTGGGCATCACCGCCAACCGGGAGCGCTGCCGGGAGCTGGTGGAGCACAGCATCGGCATCGTCACCGCCGTCATGCCCGCCATCGGCTACAAGCGGGCCACCGAGGTGGCCAAGGAGGCCCTGGAGACCGGCGCGCCCGTGCGGGAGCTGATCCTCCGCAAGGGCTGGTTGACCCCCGCCGAACTAGACGAGGCTCTCAGCCTGGAAGCCATGACCCAGCCTCGGCCGGTGCGGGTACACTGATGACAGTTTCCCACCCAATCCATCGTCCGATCCCGCACTGGGAGTTGCCGTGTCCCTCGAAATGAAAATCGAGAAGCTGAAAGCCAAGCATGCCCAGGTCGTGGCCGCCGGCGGCGAGGCTCGCATCAAGAAGCAGCGCGAGGGAGGCAAGCTCACGGCCCGGGAACGGGTGGCGGCTTTCCTGGACGAGGGTTCCTTCGAGGAGATGGACGCGCTCATGGTGCACCGCAACCCGGGCGTGGAGAAGATCCCCGGGGACGGCGTGGTGACGGGCATCGGCCGGGTCGACGGCCGCCCCGTGGCCATCTTCGCCCAGGATTTCACCGTGTTCGGCGGGTCCCTGTCCGAGGCCTATGCCAAGAAGATCTGCAAGGTGATGGACCTGGCCATGAAGGTCGGCTGCCCCGTCATCGGCCTCAATGACAGTGGCGGCGCCCGCATCCAGGAGGGTGTGGTTTCCCT
>CAIRAS010000238.1 GCA_903876615.1 uncultured Holophagaceae bacterium | reverse complement strand
GCGGCGCTGTCGGGCACCGTGAATCCCACGGCGGGGATCGGTGTGGACGGCGACTTCTACGTGAACATCACGACGAACATGGTCTTTGGCCCCAAGGTGGGCGGAGCCTGGCCCGGCGGGTCCGTGAGCATCATCGGCCCCGCGGGACCGGCGGGCGCGCAGGGAACCTCCGGCGCGCAGGGCACGGCGGGTCCGGCGGGATCCACGGGCGTGGCCGGCGTCGCAGGTGTGGCCGGACCGGTGGGACCCCAGGGCCCCATCGGCGCAACCGGTGCCACGGGCGCCAAGGGCGACACGGGCGCGGCGGGGCAGACCCTGATCGCGGGCAAGGCCGTGCTGTCCGGCACGACGACGCCGGCGGCGAGCCTCGGCGTGGACGGCGACTTCTACATCAACAACACCAGCTACCTCCTCTATGGACCCAAGGCCGCCGGTGTGTGGCCGGTGGCGGGCGTCAACCTGGTGGGCCCCCAGGGGCCGGCGGGGCCGCTGGGACTGACGGGGCTCCAGGGCGCCCAGGGTCCGGCGGGCGTGCAGGGCATCCAGGGTTCCACGGGGACGGCCGGTCCGGCAGGCCCCACGGGCAGCTCCGGCGCGGCGGGTTCGGCGGGGGCGCAGGGCGTGGCGGGTGCGACGGGCTCGGCGGGTGCGCAGGGCACGCAGGGCATCCAGGGCGTGCAGGGCGTGAAGGGCTCTGACGGCCAGACCTTGGTGGCCGGGAGCGCGGCGCTCTCGGGCGCGATCAATCCCACGGCGGGCGTCGGCGTGAACGGCGACTTCTACGTGAACACCACGACCAACATGCTGTTCGGCCCCAAGGCCGGCGGCGTCTGGCCGGCAGGCTCGGTCAGCATCATCGGCCCCCAGGGCGCGCAGGGCGTGCAGGGCAGCCAGGGCCCCCAGGGTGTGGCCGGTAGCAACGGTGTGAACGGCGCGACGGGCCCCCAGGGTCCGCAGGGCATCCAGGGCCTGACCGGTTCCGAGGGTGCGACGGGCAGTGCCGGTCAGATCCTAATCGCGGGCAAGGCGGCGCTGTCGGGGACCGTGAATCCCATCGCCAGCGTGGGCGTGGACGGTGACTTCTACGTGAACATCACGACGAACATGGTCTTTGGACCCAAGACCGCCGGCGCCTGGCCCACGGGCTCCGTGAGTCTGACGGGCCCCCAGGGACCGCAGGGCCTGCAGGGCATCCAGGGGCCCCAGGGCTTCACCGGTCCCACGGGCCCCCAGGGTCTGGTGGGCGCCACGGGCGCCGTCGGACCCCTCGGCGCGACGGGGGCTGCGGGCTCGGCGGGCCTGGCGGGATTGGACGGGCGCACGGTGCTGAACGGCGCCGGGCTGCCGGTCGCAACGGGCGCCGCTGGCGTGGTGGGCGACTTCTATCTGGATACTGCAGCCAATGTGCTCTACGGACCGAAGGTCAGTGCGAGCAGCTGGGCGGGGCTCACGGGCGTCAGCCTGGTGGGGCCGGCCGGCGGCCCGGTGGGACCCACCGGACCGACAGGACCGACGGGCTCGACGGGCTCCCAGGGCGCGACGGGCAACACGGGCCCGCAGGGCTCCATCGGCCTCACCGGCGCCACAGGTGCCACGGGCGCCCCTGGCGCCAAGGGCGACACGGGTGCGCAGGGCGTGGCGGGTGTGGATGGCCAGACGGTCATCGCGGCCAGGGCGCTGCTCAGTGGCGTGGTCG
>CAIRAS010000237.1 GCA_903876615.1 uncultured Holophagaceae bacterium | reverse complement strand
CGGCGTCAAGAACGAGGTGGATCAGGCGGCCCGGGGGGATCGGTAGGGCTCGGAACGCTGCGCGTTCCGAGATAGCAAGAAGCTTCGCCACTAACAGATTGTCAATTTATCTCCAAAGCCGGGCCGCGCGCGGTCCGGCTTTGGAGCGCGGCGCGGCACCAAAGGTTAGACTTGAACAGACGGAGGACTTATGTCCCGCAGGCTGGTGGAGTGTGTGCCGAACATCTCGGAGGGCCGGGACGCGGCGAAGATCAAGGCGGTGACGGAGGCCATCGCGGCGGTGCCGGGGGTGGAGCTGCTGGACGTGGATCCTGGCGCGGACACCAACCGCACGGTGATCACCTTTGTGGGCGAGCCCGAGGCGGTGCTGGAGGGCGCCTTCCGCTGCATCGCCGAAGCCGCCAAGGTCATCGACATGAGCCAGCAGCACGGGGCGCACCCGCGCCTGGGCGCCACGGATGTGGTGCCCTTCGTGCCCGTCGAGGGTGTCTGCATGGCGGACTGCGCGGAGCTGGCCCGCCGCCTGGGCCAGCGCGTGGGCGCCGAGCTGGGCATCCCGGTGTATCTCTACGAAGCCGCCGCCTCCCGGCCCGAGCGCCGCAACCTGGCCGATGTGCGCCGGGGCGAGTATGAAGGCCTGGCCGCCAAGCTGCGGGAGCCCGCATGGCAGCCGGACTTCGGCCCCGCCGCCTTCAACGCCCGCGCCGGGGCCACCATCATCGGCGCCCGGGAGTTCCTGGTGGCCTACAACGTCACGCTCAACTCCGGGGACAAGGCCCACGCCACGGACATCGCCTTCGAGCTGCGGGAGAAGGGCCGGGTGGCCCGTCGCGGCCGCATCCAGCCCTTCTACCAGACGGGTGAGATCCAGCTCTACGCCGAGGGCTCCTTCCCCTGCGGCAACTGCGACTTCACGGGCGCGACCTTCGACGCAACCGTCGCCCACTGCGCCGCGGCCCACGGCTACGACCTGCCGGAGCTGCTGCGCCTCAACGACGCGGACCCCACCTGCCCCGTGGGCCAGAAGGTCCGCCGCCGGGGGCTCTACGGCCACTGCAAGGCCATCGGGTGGTACGTGGAGACCTACCGCCGGGCCCAGATCAGCATCAACCTCACGGACTACCAGCAGACGGCCCCCCACACGGTGCTGGAGGCCACCCGCCGCCTGGCCGCGGAGCGGGGCCTGGTGGTCACCGGCAGCGAGCTCGTGGGCCTGGTGCCCTTCCCCTGCCTGCTGGCCTCCGGCCGCCACTACCTGCAGGCCATGGGCAAGTCCACGGGGGTGCCGGTGCAAGACATCCTCCAGACCGCCGTCTTCTCCATGGGCCTCGGCGACGTCGCGCCCTTCGACCTTGAGCAGAAGGTCCTCGGGCTGCCCAAGGTCGATCCCAAGGCCCTCGTGGCCCTGCCCGTCCACGCCTTCACGGACGAGGTCAGCCGGGACACGCCGGCTCCAGGCGGCGGCTCCATCGCGGCTCTGGCGGGCAGCCTGGGCGCGGCCCTGGCCAGCATGGTGGCCAACCTGGCCCACGGCGGGCCCGACGCGGCCAAGAACGAAAGCCTCATCACCCTCGCCGAGCGGGCCCAGGTGCTCAAGGACCGGCTCATGGTAGCGGTGGATGCGGACACCCAGGCCTTCAACGCCTACATGGACGCCCGCCGCCTGCCCGAGGCCACCCCCGAGCAGAAGGCCGCCCGCCAGGCCGCCCTGCAGGCTGGGCTGAAGATCGCCATCGAGGTGCCCCTGGACACGGCCCAGGCCAGCCTGGAAGCCCTGGAGCTGGCAGGCGAGGCCGCCCGGCTGGGCAAGGTGGCCAGCATCAGCGACGCGGCGGTGGGAGCCCAGATGGCCTATGCAGGTGTGCGCGGCGGCGTCTGGAACGTGGTCATCAACCTCAAGGACATCTCCGACCCGGCCTACGTGGACCGGATGCAGGCCCAGGGCGCCGAGCTGCTGGCCCGCGCCACCGAGCACCTGGCGGCCATCACTGCCCTGGTGGACCAGAAGCTGCAGGACCGCATCCTGAAGGCCCGGAGGCCAGGAGTCTGAGGGCCGGCAGCACTCGGCCTCATCCCTTCAAGGTTTAGACTGACCGATCATCGGATTAACTTAATCCACCTATTGGTGCACTTGGATAAGTCTGGACAAACCCCTTTTCGGGCTGCCGCGATTCAACGCCGCGACCCGAGGGGCCGAAGCACACCTCGGGCGAGATCCCCTCCCCCAGAGGAGCGGCAATCCATGAATCGCAAGGGACTGTCTTTCAAATTCATGCTTCCGGTGACCTTGGCCCTGGCTGGCCTGCTGGGGGCGGTGATCTGGGGGGTGAGCGCCTACCAGACCGCCCAGTCCGAGAAGGCCTTCGAGGATCTCCTCTCCTCCCTGGCCGTGGCCTCCCGCTTCATGATCCACAGCGAGGCCGAGGACTACTGCAAGCGACGGGGCATGACCTTCCACCGCGTCCTGGAGGGGAACCTCTCCAAGGACCCTGCGGCGGAGACCTTCGAGCGGGCCAGCCTGAGGCACTTCGCCGAGCATCCCGAAGCCGACCTGCGAACCGGCCGCTTCGAGGATGCCAAGGGGGACTCCCGGTTGTACGTCCTGAGTCCCGGCCGGCAGCTGGATGCCTGCGTGAACTGCCACTCTGCCAACGGGATGGAATCCTTCAAGGGCCGGAAGAACGGCGAGCTGCTGGCCTCCTTCGGCGTCTCCATGTCCACGGCGGAGCTCTATCAGCGGCAGCGCATCCTGCAGCTCGTCTCCGCCATCACCGGCCTGGCCCTGCTGGGCCTCATCGGTGGCATCGTCGTTCGCCAGGTCAAGGTCTCCATGCTCCTCCCGCTGGAGCGCCTCGGCGGGGCGATCCGGCAGGTGGCGGGCGGGGACATGACCGTCGTGGCCCCCGCGGAGAGCGAGGATGAGATCAGCCAACTGGCCGGAACCTTCAATGGCATGGTGTCGGACCTCAACCGGGCCCTGGGCAGCATGCGCCTGGCCTCGGACCGCGTGGCCTCAGGCAGCACCGAGCTGGCCTCGAGCGCCGAGGAGATGAGCCAGACCGTGCAGGAGACCGCCCGGGTGGGCGAGGAACTGCGCCGAGCCGGGGGCGAAGTCCTCGGGGCCCTCCGGCAGCTGGATGCCAACATCGAGTCCACGGTGGGCCATGGCCGCGAGACGGGCCTCCGCACCCAGGAGGCGGTGCTGGACACGGACCGTGGCGCCGAGACGGGTCGGGCCACCGCCCGCGGCATGGAGGCCATCCAGGAGGCCACCTCCCGCATCGTGGAGATCGTCAAGGTGATCCAGGACATCGCCCGGCAGACCAACCTGCTGTCCCTCAACGCGGCCATCGAGGCCGCCACGGCCGGGAGCATGGGCAAGGGATTCGCGGTGGTGGCCGACGAGGTCCGCAAGCTGGCCGAGCGCAGCGAACAGAGTGCCCAGGAGATCGAGGCCACCATCCAGGCCATGCAGAACGCCGTGGCCCAGGGCTCCCAGAGCGTGGACGTGACCCTCCAGCACCTCGTGGCGATCCGGGACCGGATCTCTCAGGTGGCCAGCAGCATCGAGGAGATCGGTAGCCTCAGCCAGGGCCAGGCCAAGACCAGCCAGGAGGTGGGCCGGAGGATGGGCGAGACCACCCTCCAGCTGGACCAGAACGCCACGGCCACCCATGAGCTGGCGGCCACGGTCGTGGAGATCGCCAAGACCTCGGACGACCTGTCCCAGGTGGCCGAAAACCTCCGGGAAACCGTCGAGCGGTTCAAGTTGAAGTGACCCGGGGAACCCCATTCGTCCCGAAATCATATTTGCCTGCTACCGATATTTACCTTCTATCGAAACAGTGCCGTTTGTAAATTCACCATTCGTTATCAGTCGAGTCCCGGCCTCGAGTCTTTCACCGGCACCGCGCCACGCATGACGCCACTCAAATCCATCCCCCACCCTGACGAGGAGCGGCCCGAATGAAAAACAAGGGATTGGCCTTCAAGTTCATCCTGCCCGTGGCCCTGGCCCTGGCCGCCTTGCTGGGCGCCGTGATCTGGGGGGTGAGTTCCTATCAGACCGCCCAGGCGGAACAGGGCTTCGAGGAGCACCTGACCTCCCTGGCCCTGGCCTCGCGCTTCATGATCCACGCCGAGGCTCGGGAATACTGCACCAGCCGGGGCATGACCTTCCACCGCGTCCGCGAAGGCAAGGCCTCCCCGGATGCCGTCGCGGCGGGCATGGAGCGGGAAGCCTACGCCCACTTCGCCGCCAATCCCGCCGCCCTGAAGCTCGTACGCCGCTTCAAGGACGAGAAGGGTGATCCCCGCCTCTACGTGCTCACTCCGGGCCGCCTCAAGGACGTCTGCATCAACTGCCACGGCGCCTTTGGCATGGAGGCCTTCACCGGCCGCTCAGCCGGGGACCTGGTCGCCACCTTCGGCGTCTCTGTCTCCACGGCCGAGCTCTACCGCTCCCAGCGGAACCTGCAGCTCCTCTCCGTGGTCGGCGGTCTGACTCTGCTGCTGGCCATCGCCGCCATCGTCTTCTACCAGGTGCGGGCCTCCATGCTCAAGCCCCTGGGCAAACTCTCCAGTGCCATCGCCGAGGTGGCCACCGGCAACATGACCGCCAAGGCGCCCGTAGAAAGTGATGACGAGATCGGCCAGCTGGCCGGGACCTTCAACGGCATGGTCTCGGACCTGAACCAGGCCCTGGGCAGCATGAGCCTGGCCTCGGACCGGGTGGCCTCGGGCAGCACTGAGCTGGCCTCCAGCGCTGAGCAGATGAGCCTGACCGTGCAGGAGACCGCCCGGGTGGGCGAGGACCTGCGGCAGTCTGGACGCGACGTGCTGAACGCCCTGCACAAGCTCGACACCAACGTGGAGGCCATGACCGAACACTCCCGCCAGACCAGCCTGCGGACCGACGAGGCCGTCCAGGACACGGACCGCGGCGCCGAGACGGGGCGGGCCACCGCCCAGGGCATGGAGGCCATCCAGCAGGCCACCTCCCGCATCGTCCAGACCGTCAAGGTGATCCAGGACATCGCCCGCCAGACCAACCTGCTGTCCCTCAACGCGGCCATCGAGGCCGCCAAGGCCGGGAGCATGGGCAAGGGCTTCGCCGTGGTGGCCGATGAAGTCCGCAAGCTGGCCGAGCGCAGCCGCCAGAGCGCCAAGGAGATCGAGGACACCATCCAGGCCATGCTGGACGCCGTGAACGGGGGTTCGACCAGCGTGGACGTCACCCTCCGCCACCTGGAAGCCATCCGGAGCCGCATCTCCCAGGTCTCGGACAACATCCACGAGATCGGGACCCTCAGCCAGGACCAGGCGCAGACCAGCCAGAAGGTGGGCGAGATGATGAACCAGACCTCGTCCCGGCTGGACCAGAACGCCACCGGCACCCATGAGCTGGCCGCCACCGTGGAAGAGATCGCCCGGACCTCCGAAGACCTGGCCCAGGTGGCCGAAAGCCTGAAAGCCACCGTCCAGCGCTTCCGGCTGCGCTGAGGCCCCGAGACCGCCACCGTGGTTTCAAAAAAAAGCTTTTTAACCACCGATGAACACCGATAAATGCTGATTAAAAGCTGATAAAGAAGGAACTGAAATAGATCAGTATCTTTTTTTATCATCCCTTTATCGGTGTTCATCGGTGTCCATCGGTGGCTGATTTGCCTTTGGCCACAACTCAACCTCTTGGTCTTCTGAGTCGATGCCCTGGTTGGTCCCCGGATCCGCCTGGTAGGGAGTACGACTCATGAACCGCAAGGGATTGGCCCTCAAATTCTTTCTGCCCGTGGCCCTGTCTCTGGCCGCCCTCATTGGGGCCGTCATCTGGGGCGTCAGCGCCACCCAGACCTCGCAGGCGGAACTGGCCTTCGAGGAGCAGCTGACCTCCCTGGCAGTGGCCTCCCGGTCCATGTTCCATGCGGACGCTGAGGACTACTGCCGCAGCCGCGGCCTGGACTTCCACCGGGTCCGGGAGGGGCAGTACACCGGCGACCGGGCCGCCGAAGCCTTCGAGCGGACCAGCCTCGCCTTCTTCGCCAGCAACCCGGCCTCCGAGCAGCGCGTGCTCACCTATACCGATGCCAAGGGCGAGCCCCGCATCTACGTGCTCAGCCCCGGACGAAACAAGGATTCCTGCATCCAGTGCCACTCCGCCTTCGGCATTGAGACCTTCAAGGGCCGCCCCTCCGGCGAGCTGGTGGCGGCCTTCGGGGTCTCCAAGTCCACGGCCGGCCTCTACCGCACCCAGCGCAACATCCGGCTCATCTCCATTCTCGGCGGGGCGGCCCTGCTGCTCGTGATCAGCGGCATCATCACCCGCCGGGTGAAGACCGCCATCCTCACGCCGCTGGAGCACCTCTCGGAGACCATCGCCAAGGTCGCGGGCGGCGACATGACCGTGCGGGCACCCGTGGAAAGCCAGGACGAGATCGGTCGGGTGGCCGAGACCTTCAACCGCATGGTGACTGACCTCAACCAGGCTCTGGGCAGCATGGGCCAGGCCTCCGAGCAGGTGGCCTCGGGCAGCACCGAGCTGGCCGCCAGTGCGGACCAGATGAACGCCACCGTCCAGGAGACGGCCCGCGTGGGCGAGGCGCTGCGCCAGGCGGGGCGGGAAGTCCTGGAGGCCCTGCGGCAGCTGGACGCCAACGTGGAGTCCATGGCCAACCACACCCAGCAGACCGGCACCAAGGCCGAGGAGGCCGTGCAGGACACGGATCGCGGCGCCGAGACGGGCCGGGGCACGGCTCAGGGCATGGGGGCCATCCAGCAGGCCACCGCCCGCATCGTCCAGGCCGTGAAGGTGATCCAGGGCATCGCCCGGCAGACCAACCTGCTCTCGCTGAACGCCGCCATCGAGGCGGCCAAGGCCGGCGCCCAGGGCAAGGGCTTTGCCGTGGTCGCCGAAGAGGTGCGCATCCTCGCCGAGCGCAGCGGCCAGAGCGCCAAGGAGATCGAGGAGACCATCCACGCCATGCAGGACGCCGTGGCTGAAGGCGCCACCAGTGTGGACGTCACCCTGCACCACCTGGAGGCGATCCGGGACCGGATTTCCCAGGTCTCCAGCAACATCCACGACATCAGCGGCCTCAGCCAGGGCCAGGCCCGAACCAGCCAGGAAGTGAGCCGCATGATGAACCAGACCGCGACCCGGCTGGAACAGAACGCCACGGCCACCCATCAGCTGGCAGCCACGGTCCAGGAAGTGGCGCGGACCTCCGAGGATCTGTCGCGGGTGGCCGAGAGCCTCAAGGAGACCGTGCAGCGGTTCAAGCTGCGATAATCCAGGGCCGCCGGGCGCTTCCTGGCGGCGCCGGGAAGCGCATGCCGAACAGCAATCAGGGATACCGCCATGGGGAGCAGATCAGCCAAGCGGCGGTCGGCTGGACCGTGCTGGCCCATCTGGCGCACCGGTTCCCCCTGGCCTCCCTGGCCGAGTGGCAGGAGCGCATCGAGCGGGGTCAGGTGTTCATCGGCGACCGCTCCGCCCTGGCCGACGAGCTGCTCCGGGCCGGCCAGCAGCTCAGCTGGCTCCGCCCCCCCTGGGTCGAGCCCGAGGTCCCCCTCGCCACGGCGGTCCTCTACGAAGACGCAGACCTGCTCGCCGTGGCCAAGCCCAGCGGCCTGCCGACCCTGCCCGCAGGGGGCGAGTTCCTGGAGCACACCCTGCTGGCCCTGGTGCGCCGGCGGGTGCCCGAGGCCAGCCCCATGCACCGCCTGGGGCGGGGCACCTCGGGCCTGGTGCTCTTCGCCCGCACCGTCGCGGCGCGGCAGCCGCTCCAGGCGGCCTTCAGCGACCCGCGCACCCGCAAGGTCTACCGCGCCCTCTGCAGCGGTCAGCCGGATCTCGACGCCTTCGCGGTCACGGCCCCCATCGGTCAGGTGCCCTACGCGCCCCTCAGCTTCCTCCACGCGGCTTCGCCCGGTGGACGCCCCTCCGAGAGCCACGTGACCGTGCTGGAGCGCCGCCCCGGGGAGTCCCTGCTGGACGTGGAGATCCGCACCGGCCGTCCCCACCAGATCCGCATCCACCTGGCCTGGGCCGGCCACCCGCTGGTGGGCGACCCCCTCTACGGCCCCGGCGGCGTACCTCTGCCCGGCACCACCGCCCTGCCCGGCGATCCCGGCTACCGCCTCCACGCCCACCGCCTCGAGCTGGCCCACCCCCGCACCGGCGCCTGGCTCGTCCTCACCTGCGAGCCGCCGCCAGTCCTGCGCGTGCGCCGGTGAGGCTTCATATGCTCTGGCTTTTCATCCCCGTCCATCCCCGGCTATAAAAGTCCTTTGCCGGTGCACATCCCTACATGGGAATCAGCGCCGTTCCGTGTATCAACCGGGGGGCCATCATCTGTGGCCAAAAGGATTTTGCCGGGGATGGACGGGGATGGACGGGGATGAACGGGGATAAAGACAAGGCATAGACGGGCTTCCAGAGCTCTGGAGAGGGGGACCTCGTTTAGGCCTCATCTGTGCCATCTGTGGCACCTGCGGTTAAGCAGCCCTTCGGCCGCGTTGCCGCTTTAGTTGTGCACGCCGGGGGCTTCGTGACCGGTGCGCTCGACGTACTCGGCGTAGGAGCCGCCGAAGAGGGCGGGCTCTTCGTGCTCCTCCACCGCCAGCTCGAGCACGCGGTTCGCGAGGCCGCGCAGGAAGGCGCGATCGTGGGAGACGAAGAGCATGGTGCCCTCGAAGTCCTTGAGCGCTTCGATGAGCATCTCCTTGGTGGCCAGGTCCAGGTGGTTCGTGGGCTCGTCCAGCACCAGGAAGTTCGGGGGATCCAGCAGCATCAGCGCCATGACCAGCCGGGACTTCTCGCCGCCGGACAGGGCGCGCACCTTCTTGTCCACGTCGTCCCCGGTGAACTGGAAGGCGCCCAGGAGGTTCCGCAGCACCCCGAGCCCCTCCATGGGGAAGTCCTGCTGCATCTGCTCCAGCACCGTGAGGTCCGGGTTCAGCAGGTCCAGGGCCTGCTGGGAGAAGTAGCCGAGCTTCAGGCTGGCACCCAGGCGGACCGTGCCCGCGTCGGGCTGGATGGCTCCGGCCACCATCTTCAGCAGGGTGGACTTGCCGGCGCCGTTCTTGCCCATGACGCACCAGCGCTCGCCGCGGCGGATGTGGAAGGCGAACTGGTTGTAGATGCGGCGGGAGCCGTAGGCCTTGCAGACGCCCTCGAGCATCACCACGTCATCGCCGGACCGGCCGGGGAGGCGGAAGTTCCACTTCACCACCTGGCGCCGGCGGGGCGCTTCGATGCGCTCGATCTTGTCCAGGGCCTTCACGCGGCTCTGCACCTGGGCGGCCTTGGCGGCGTGGGCGGAGAACCGCTCGATGAAGCGCTGCTCCTTGGCGAGCTTCGCCTGCTGGCGGGCGTAGGCGGCCTCCTGGTTGGCCTCCCGCGTCTCCCGCTCCCGCACGTAGAAGTCGTAGTTGCCGGAGTAGGTGACGATGTCGCCGCCATCGATCTCCAACACCTTGGTCACCACGCGGTTCATGAAGTCCCGGTCGTGGGAGGTCATGAGCAGGGTCGAGGACACGGTCTTGAGGAAGGTCTCGAGCCACAGGATCGATTCGATATCCAGGTGGTTGGTGGGCTCGTCCATGAGCAGCACGTCGAAGTTGCCGAGCAGCACCTTGGCCATGGCGACGCGCATCTTCCAGCCGCCGGAGAGGGCGCCCACATCGCCGTCGATCTGGTCCTCCTCGAAGCCGAGGCCCTGCAGGCAGGCCCGGGCCCGGGCCTCCAGCTCGTAGCCGCCCATGTGCTGGTATTCCTCCTGCACGTGACCGAAACGGTCCAGGATGGCCTCCAGCTCGTCGGCCCGCGCCGGATCGGAGAGGGCGTGCTCCAGGTCCGTGAGCTCGTGGTGCAAGTCGCCCAGGCGGCCACTGCCCGCGATGGCCTCGTCCAGCACGGAGCGCCCGGACATCTCGTCCACCTCCTGCCGGAAGTAGCCGAGGGTGAGCTTCTTCGGCAGGCTGACGGTGCCGTCATCCGGCGACTCCTCCCCCATGATCATGCGGAACAGCGTGGACTTGCCGGCGCCGTTGGGCCCCACGAGGCCCACCTTCTCGCCCGGGTTGAGCTGGAAGTCCGCTTCGATGAAGAGCACCTGCCGGCCGTACTGCTTGCTGACACTGGAGAACGAAATCATCAGGCCTCGCCTTTTCCGCCGGGGCTGCCGGCATCCCCGCGGGGACCATGCATGAGTTCAACCACCGCCTGGTTCAGGCGCAGGCGGGTCTCGTGGCGCTCGAAGGCCCGGGTGATGTAGCGGGCCCGGATCTCGATGCCGTTGTTGGAGGACACGGTGTTCAGGCCGGGCGCGGTGGAGAAGGACTTCACATGGTAGCGCGCGGTGGCGCCCTGCCACTCCTGCTCCGCGATGCGGGCATTGACCTCGGTCTCGCGTTCCACCAGCTTCTGGATGCCGTCGATGATGGGATAGGGGTCCCGTCCGGTGGGAATCAGGACGTTCAGCTCGTCCCACATCCACTTGCCGGAGGTGGAGAAGTTGAAGAAGTGGCCCTCGATGGCGAAGTTGTTGACGAACGCCACGCGCCGTCCGGTGGGATGCCCGGCGTCGGCCCAGCTGCCGGTCTCCATCACCACGGTGCGCAGGAGGCCGATCTCGACCACCTCGCCACCGACTCCGCGGATCTCCACCCAGTCGCCCACGCGGATGCCGTTGCGGCCCATGAGGATGAACCAGCCGAAGAAGGCCACGATGAAGTCCTTCATGGCCACGGTCAGGCCGGCGCCCGCCAGGCCCAGGACCGTCGTGGTCTGGGCGGGCAGGCCGAACACGATGAAGAGGATGGCCAGGCCGCAGCTCACCTGGAGCACCAGCTTCACCACCACCCGCAGGGTGCCCGCGCTCTTCTTCTCGCCCGAGGCGCGGTGGAAGAGGTGGTCCACCAGTGTGCCCATCAGGAAGGCCGCCAGGGCGAGGCCCAGGATCCACAGGAGCCGCGAGAGGGCGTGGTGCAGGCTGGTCAGGCCGTAGCCGTCCACCACGGACTTCCAGGCGCCGTAGACCTCGGCCAGGGCCTTCTGGTCCTGGATGCGGCGGCCCATGTCGGCGAGCCGGCGCTGATCGTCGGAATACTGCTTGAGGTAGGTCACCGCCTGCTGGGCCTGGTCGCGGCCGGGCCCCTGCCCGCTCTCCCGCACCAGGTTTGAGGCCCAGTACTTGGCGGCCTCGCGGTCCTCCTGGTCCTTCTTGCTGGCCTGGGAGAGGACCTCCTGCCGCTGGGTCAGCGCCTGGGCCTTGGCCAGGGCCTCCTGCCGCGCCGTCTCCAGGCGGGTGCCCTTGGCGCGCAGGGCCAGTCCCTCGCCGATCCTTCCGGCTAGGCTGCCGATGTGGAAAGCGGGCGCGGCGGGAGTGGCGTCCTGCAGCCGCGAGGACTCGCGATCCGCGGCCTCGTGGGCCTCCTTGAGCCGCCGGATGCGGGCCTGGGAGTCCCCGCCAGCCTTGGCGAGGTCCTCGGCCGCGGCGTCGAGCTCGTCCCCATCCAGCTCCAGCTGGGCCTTGGCGACCTCCAGCTGATCCTGCAGGGCGCCCTTGGCGGCCAGGCCGGCCCCCAGGAGCTGCTGCGTGAGCCGCTGCACGACCTGCCGGTCCGCCTCGACCTGGCGCTCAGCCTTGGCCTTGGCGTCGGCCAGGGCCTTGAGCTCCGGGGTGGCCAGGGCCGGGGCCAGGGCGGCCCGCCGCAGGGCATCGGTGAAGGCCAGGTCCACCTCGTGGTTGGCCAGGCGCTCGGCCTGGCGGGCATACTGCTGCTCTTCGCCGGTCTGGGCCAGGGGCAGGAGGCTCCGGGCCGTGAGCAGGGGCGTCTGGTCCACCAGCCGCTCCCGCCGGGGGGCCTTCCGCCGCAGGCCCGATGCCTTCGGGGCCGCCGTCTCCTGGGCCGCCGGAGGCAGCGGCTCCCGGGTCCAGAACCAGCCTGCGGCCGCGAGGGCAGCCAGGGAGAGCAGCACCGCTGCGGGGATCCAGGGTCGATGTTTCATCAGGTCCAGACAAACATGATCGGCGGTCAAACGCAAAACCCCGGAGTCAGGCTCCGGGGTTCGTCGCGAGGAACCGCGATGGCGTCAGTGCTACTTGGGGGCCTCGTCCTTCTTGGGGGCTTCCTTCTTGGAGGCGCCCTTCTTCTTGCCGCCGCAGTCGGGGCAGTCCTTGCAGGAAGCGGCCTTGTTCTTCTCGCAGCAGGCCATGCCGCAGGAGGACGTCTTGCTCTCGGGCTTCTTTTCGTCGGCCGCGAAGGCCACCAGCGCGAAGGAGCTCACCAGGATCAGAGCCAGGAACTTTTTCATGGAAGTCTCCAGAGGGGTGGGACCCGGTCCCACCGGAACACCATACCTGATGAGTATGGATTTCCCAACAGGGAATCAGCTGCGGAAAAGGTTTCCCATGACCATGACGGCCATGGCGGGGTTGTGGGCGAGGCGACGCTTGAGGTAGTGCACCGCGTACTTCCAGTCCTCGGCGAAGGGCACGTAGAGCCGAACGATCTGCCCCCGCTGCACGATCTCCTGCTGGATCCCCGTGCGGGGCACGCCCAGCAGCATCTGGAACTCGTAGGCATCCCGGGCCACGCCCTGCCGGTCGAGGTACTCCAGGCAGCGCCGGAGCAGGGGCTCGTCGTGGGTGGCGATCTCGGGATAGTGGCCGTGGTCCAGGAGCAGCTGCACCTGCTCGAAGAGCTTGTCCTTCATGGCCGGCTTGTCCTGGAGGGCCACTTCGGGAGGCTCGGTGTAGATGCCGATGCAGATCCGCACCTTGCAGGGCTTGGTGTGGAGCTGCCGGATGTCATCGTCCGTGCGGTAGAGGCGGCTCTGCAGCACGATGCCGAAGTTGTCGAACTCGTCCCGGATGGCGCGGAACATCCGGAGGGTGACGTCCGTGAAGTGCCGATCCTCCATATCCAGGGTGACGTGGATCCCGTGCCCGGCCGCCGCAGCCACGATGCGCCGCAGGTTGTCCTGACAGTAGGCCTCGCTTTCATTGAGCCCCAGCTGGGTGGGCTTGAGGCTGATGCTGGCGAAGGGACGGTCCTGCAGGGCCTCGACCATGCGGAAGTAGAGCTGGACCATGGCCTCCACGTCCTCCCGCCGGAAGACCTCCTCGCCCAGCAGGTCCACCGTGGAGTAGAGCCCCTGCTGCCGGTGGAGCTCATCGGCCTTGGCTACCCCACTGGCGATGCCCTTGCCCGCGATGTAGGGCGAAGCGAAAACGCGGACCAGTCGGCCAGGCATGAGATCGATGATGCTGTCCTTGATACCCACGGTGTTCCTCCCGGCGCTTTCGCTTGTCAAGACCCGTCCTCGCGGGGGATCTGCTCCCCGCAAGTATAGCGGTACCGGGCTTCCTGGGCGATCAGGGGAAGGTGAGGGTCGTGGTGGCGGGGGCGATGGCATCCACCATTATTGTGTTGCCCTTTTTCATGGTCGCGGGTCCGCCGGAGCTGCTGCGCTGGGCCGTGACGCCGTAGCTGCCAGGGGCCAGGCCCGTGAGCCCCGCCTGGTCCTGAGTGGCGCTGATGACCACGGGCTGAGAGCGGACGATGAGCATCTGGGCCTCCGAGGGCCCGGTGACCAGCATCTGCCTCAGCTCCACCCAGGTCCCCTGGTTGGGTGATGAGGCCGGAGTGATGGTGATGGTCATCGAGCCAGGAGCCATCGGCGTGCTGAAGGCCATGTCTGCGGTGTAGCTTGTGGCCGAGCGTGCGTCGACCGAGGTCGCTGCCGCGGCGGCATAGACACTGGCGGTTACCGAGGGCTGCGCGGCCACGAAGTAGACACTGCCCGTGGGCAGGCCCTCGAGGACATAGTTCCCGCTAGCGTCTGTGAAAGCCCGGCGCTGGATCGAGGTCACTCCGAGCCCGTCCGCAGTCTCAGCGAAGACCTCGACGCCCTTTAGTGGACCTGCTGGATCGGCGAGGTGGCCCGTGATGCGGGCCGAGAGGTTCAGGTCGTGGACAGTCCCCGTGGCCTGGAAGGCGTAGCCGGTGGCGGTGCGCTGCTGCACCGCCTGCTGGCCGCTGAACATCAGCTGGGCCGTGGCGATGCCGTTGGCGGGCACGTTGATGCTGCCCGTCACGACAGTGGTCATGGACGGGGGCATGTTGAGTGGAATCCCTATATCCTTGGGGAAGGACACGAAGGCGGGCTGATACTGACCCCTGAAGTAATTCACCGTGGCCCAGGTCAGCCGGAATTGGGTGTAGGTGCCAGCGGTGACCTCTACCGAGGAAACCAACTGGGCGCTGTGCCCACTCTGCAGGGCCAACAGGTCATAGGAAGCCTGGACCGTGCCCAGGGTGGTCCAGTGGGTGCCGTCCATGCTGGCTTCCACCTTCTCGATGCTCACGAAGGCTTCCACGTAGCCCGGAAAGCTGTCGGAGCCCAGCCGCAGTGTGAGGCGGCCCGTGGGCGGCGGGGCGCTGGAGCCTCCCCCACCGCATGCCAGCAGCACCGCCAGGAAGACCAGGGACAGGAGGCTCATAAGGTGACGCACGGTGACTCCAGGCTGGGACGGTCAAAGCCTATTCTAGCCCGTCGCAGTCGGCGACTGTCCGGGGCGCCTTTGGCCCCTGCCCTGGAGCCGAAAGTTGTTCCGATAGCAATGGGCGATATTTTCAAAAAGGCTAGTCGTTTCAAGGTTCTTTTGGTGTTTTATTGCCTATTTATAAATTGGATGAAGATGGTCACCATTGCGCTTGACGTAGTTCGGGGCACCCCTCAGACAGACCCCGAGAACAGGAGTGGTCCCATGCGCGAACAAGCTAGCAAGCCGCTCGAACCCGGGCAGCAGACCCGCGAGCCCGCGCTGCAGGCTGCCGATGACGAGGTCCCCGACGAGGTGCTCCGGGCCATCCAGGACTGGAAGGCGGGCATGATCGACCCCTGGGCTGATGGATTTTTCGGGGAAGAAGAGACGGCCTCCGCGAACCGGCGAAGCCACCGGCGCAAGGCCAGCTGAACGCCCCGGGGCCGAACCTGAGTGGCTCAGCCGCGCAGCACGTCCAGGTAGTCCGTGGCCTGGAGGAGGGCCTGGCGCAGCTCGGCCTTCTGTTCGTCGGGAACGCTGGGGTCCTGCAGCCTGGCCTCGGTGAGGGCCGCGAGGGCTTCCATGGTCCGGATGGAGGCCAGCCGCGTCTGTTCCAGGGCGGCGGCGTAGGCTTCCAGCTCCTCCGCCGTGGGGTGCTCGGGGTCCGCGGGCTCCCAGGCGGGCAGCACGACCTGCCACTCGGGCAGCGGCTCAGGTTGGCGCTCGGCGCTGCTTCCATCGGCTGGGTTCATGGGGCGTTCTCCCGGGGGGTCGGTGCGGTGGCTTCCCCTGCCATCCTAACCGGCGGAGCCGGAAGCCCGTAGGCCACCCTCTATCGGCCACTGGTCACCCACTGTCCAATCCCCGGACCCAGATTCCAAAGCCTTTCAACCGGGAGGCCGGGACTGAAAGACAGGCCCCAAGGCCACTCTGCGAACTCACGGCACAAAGCCCACCTAGGCTTTTGCAGTTATCCCCTTCATCCCCTTCATCTCTGTTCAAAAGGAAGTTTTTACAGGGATGAAGGGGATGAAGGGGATCGCCCTCAATGTTCCGGCTGGACGGACCGGATCTGGGCATTGATCTGGGCGCGCAGCGCCTCGGCGTCCCGCAGCAGGACGGCCGCATCGACTTGGCGGGAGGCCTCCTGCAGGTGCTGGACCAGGGTCTCGGCGAACTCGAAGGAGAGCTGCAGCTGCGGGGTAGTCGAACTGGACATGGAACCTCCGGAGAAGGCCAGAGCCCCAGGATAGGCTCTCATTTCATTGACGCCACAAAATATTTAATGAACCCAGCTGCTCAGCCAGCGGTCTTCACGATGGGGAGCGTCAGGTTGCAGTCGGAGCAGCGGTGGAAGAAATCGCCGCGCCGGGTGCTGGGGAGGATGCGCATGGGCTTGCCGCAGGTGGCGCAGGGGATGCCGTGGGCCTGCGGGGCCGGGGCGTCCTGGAGCTCGGCCACCACCGTGGCGACAAAGCCGCGGATGTCCGCCATGAAGGCTGTGCGG
>CAIRAS010000236.1 GCA_903876615.1 uncultured Holophagaceae bacterium | reverse complement strand
GTGCATGTTGTAGGTGTCGAGCACCCAGGCCATGGTCTGCGCGTCCGTGCCCATGTCCTGGGCCGGCACGTCCCGGTCGGGGCCGATGATGTCCATGATCTCGGCGATGTAGCGGCGGGTGAGCCGCTCCTTCTCGCCCATGCTCAGACGGTTGGGGTCGCAGACAATGCCCCCCTTGCCGCCGCCGAAGGGCACGTCCACCACGGCGGTCTTCCAGGTCATCCAGGCGGCCATGGCCTTCACTTCGTCCAGGGTGACGTTCATGTCGTAGCGGATGCCGCCCTTGGCGGGGCCTCGGGTGAGGTTGTGCTGGACGCGGTAGCCGGTGAAGACCTCCCACTGGCCGCTGTCCATGAGGACCGGCAGGCTCACGATCATGGAGCGGGTGGGCGCCATGAACACCTTGAAGAGGGCGTCGTCCAGACCGTAGAGCTCAGAGGCTACGCGGAGGCTGGCCTGCATGGACTCGTAGGGGTTGATTGGGGCATGCGGCATGGCCATCGTCTCCTAGGGGTGGGTCTCGGCGGGCAGTTCCAGCTCGCGGCCTGCGCTCCACAGCCCTTCCAGGTTGTAGTGGCGGCGGGTCTCCTCGTCCATGACGTGGACGACCAGGTTGCCGTAATCCAGGAGGACCCAGTTGCCGTTCGCCTCGCCTTCGCGGGAGATGGGGCGCTCCCCGGTCTCCTTGAGGGCGTCCTCGACGGCCTCGGCGATGGCGCGGTTCTGGCGGTCGCTGCCGCCGCTCATGAAGGCGAAGATGTCCGTGAAGCTGGCGATGGCCCCGACGTCCACGAGGCGGATTCGGGAAGCTTTCTTGGACCGGGCGGCCTCTACGACGGTGGCGAGCCGGGAATCAAGGGTCATGCGGTCTCCAGAGCAGGCTAACGATACAGGTTTTCAGTGTGAATGGCGCGCAGAACTTGTGGGGGCAGACCACCGGGGTCGTCCTGGGGCGCGGCCTGAAGCCGGCGGCGGAGGTCCGTGGAGGCCAGGTCCAGGGCCGTGGCGGGCAGGGCCACGAGCTCGCCGGCCGCCCCGCTCCAGCGGTCCTTGACCGAGAGGCCCGGCAGCCCGGGGACTTCGAAGGGGGCTCCGGGACGCAGCGCCACGGCCGCAGAGGCCAGCTGGAAGACCCGCTCCACCCGGCGCCACTCGGGCAGGCCCGGCAGCTGGTCGCTGCCCATGAGGAGGATCCAGGCGTTGCCCGGTTCCCGCAGGGCCAAGGCTTCCAGAGTGTCCACGGTGTAGCTGGGGCCGCCGCGCTCGAGCTCCAGGGTCTCCACCCGGCAGCGCGGGTCGAAGCCCTCCAGGGCCTGGGTCAGCAGCCGCAGGCGGGCTTCGGGGGCCGGGCCGCCTGGATCCGGCTTGTGGGGGCTGAGGGCCGTGGGTACGAAACGCAGCTCATCCAGTTCCAGGTGGTCGAGGGCAAGGCGGGCAAGCTTGAGGTGACCGTCATGCGGCGGATTGAAGGCTCCGCCGAGCAGTCCGATGCGCACTACCGGCCCTGTCCCGTCGAGGCCCAGGTGTCTGGGTTCGGATCGATCGTGTAGCCGAGCCCGCCCTTCAGGGCCGCGTCCACGGCGAAGGTGAGCTCGCGGAGGCCCTCACCGGTGACCCCGGAGATGTAGATGGGCTGCTGGCCGCGCTCGGCGCAGAGGGCCTCGAAGACCTCTCGGCGGCTGTCGTCCTGCAGGGCGTCGAGCTTGGTGCCGACCAGCCAGCGGGGCTTGGCGGCCAGCACGGGGCTGAAGCCGCTGACCTCGCCCTCGATGACCCGAACCGCCTCGGCGGGTTCGGTGACCGGGTCCGAAAGATCCACCAGATGCAGCAGCATGCGGGTGCGTTCGACGTGGCGCAGGAACTGGATGCCCAGGCCGGCCCCGCTCGCGGCGCCTTCGATGAGGCCCGGGATGTCGGCGATGACCCAGCTGTCGAGGATGTCGCCGCCGAAGCGGTCCAGGCTGACCACCCCGAGCTGGGGCTCCAGGGTGGTGAAGGGATAGTCGGCGATCTTGGGGCGGGCAGCGCTGAGGCGGCTCACCAGGGTGCTCTTGCCGGCATTGGGATAGCCCACCAGGCCCACGTCCGCGATGAGCTTCAGCTCCAGGTCGAGGGTGCGCTCCTCGCCGTCCTCGCCGGGCTGGTGATGGCGGGGGGTGCGGTTGGTGGAGCTCTTGAAGTTGGTGTTGCCGAGGCCGCCGCGGCCGCCCCGGGCCAGGCAGACGCTCAGGCCGTCCTCGAGCAGCTCGGCCAGGACCTCGCCGGAGTCGGCATCCTTCACCACGG
>CAIRAS010000235.1 GCA_903876615.1 uncultured Holophagaceae bacterium | reverse complement strand
TGGACCCTTGCCGACGCCCGCGCCATCCTGGCCAAGGCCAAGCCCGGCACCCGCGTGGTCCAGATGGGCGCCGGCTTCGTGGGCTGCATCATCATGGAGGGCCTGCTCTCCAAGGGTGTGGACCTGACAATCCTGGTGCGCAGCGGCTACATGGTCCGCCGCATGATGAACCCCGCCGCCAGCAACATGCTGCGGCGCTGGTGCGAGGCCAAGGGCGTGAAGATCCTGACCGGCACCCAGCCCAAGGGCCTGAGCCAGAAGGACGGCGTCCTCCAGGTGGACCTGGGCGAGGGGCGGGTGCTGCCCGCCGACGTCTACCTCAGCGCCGTGGGCGTGGACCCGAACCTGGAGTTCCTGGCCGGCAGCGGCATCGAGATCAACCACGGCATCGTGGTGGACGCGCACCTGCAGAGCAGCGTGCCCGGCATCTACGCCGCCGGGGACGTGGCCGAGTCCGTGGACTGCCTCAGCGGCAAGCGCCAGGTCAACGCCATCCAGCCCAACGCCGTGGAGCAGGGCCGCATCGCGGCGCTGAACATGGCCGGCAAGCCCACGGCCTTCCAGGGCAGCCTGGTGTTCAACGTGCTCACCACCCTGGGTCTCATCTCCTCGTCCTTCGGCGAGTGGGAGGGCGTGCCCGGCGGCGAGTCCACGGAGCTGCTCGATGAAGCCCGCTACCGCTACATGAACCTGCAGTTCGACGGCGACCGTCTGGTCGGCGCCAATACCGTGGGCTTCACGGACCACGTCGGCGCCCTGCGCGGACTCATCGAAGGGAAGCTGCGGCTGGGTCCCTGGAAGCAGCGCCTGCTGGACGATCCCACGCTGGTCATGCCGGCCTACCTCGCGGCGGCGCATCGCCTGGCATGAAGATCACGCTCAAGCTGTTCGCGTCCCTCAGCATCCGCCTCCCGGCGGAGGCGCGCGCCAGCCACTGCCTGGAGCTGGAGCTCGATCCCGGCACCACCGTGCTGGACGTGATTCGGCTCATGGGCCTGCAGTCGGGGGAGTGCGCCATCGTGCTGGTGGACGGCGTCTGGGTGGCCGTGGGGGACCGGGCCACGAAGGTCCTGGAGGCTGGCCAGGCCCTTGCCATCTGGCCGCCCGTCGCCGGTGGCTAGCTCTGACTCTGTCCGGGAGCAGCGGCTGAGCCTGGAGATGACCATCAGCCGGGAGGACTTCCTGCGCCTGCTGCCCGAGGCCGTGGGACTCGTGCCGCGGGCCGGGGCGGATGGGGTCTTCCGGCACGCGGAAGGTGCCCGCCGCTGGTCGCTGGCGCTGCTCCCCCTGGAGCCCCTGCGCCTGGGTCGCCTGTCGCTGGTCAGGCACCGAGTGGAATTAACCTTCGAGGGCCACGCCGAGGCCGAGGTGGCCGCCTTCATGGCCCGCTTCCACCGGGGCTTCCAGCGGGGTGGCGGCTAGGGTGATTCAGGAAGTGCTTGCCCGAAATGATTGAGTTCTCTGGAGATTTATTTCCCGGGATCCTTCTGTTTGGTGGCAGCATAGATGTAGGAACACGCATTATCAGCTCAGGGTCCGGAGGCTTTCAGCGCCGGGGCCTGGGCTCATAGGAGACCCATGCTCGGACTGAACCCATCCCCTCGATTCCCAGGCCGGATAGCCTGGCTGGCACTGGGCGCGGCCCTCTTCCTGGCGGGGTCCAGCTTGGCCGCCGCGGGCAAGGGCGACCCGGCGCCGGAGGTGCAGCTGAAGGACTCGAAGGGCAAGGCCTTCTCCCTGGCGGCGCTCAAGGGCCAGGTGGTGGTCGTGGACTTCTGGGCCTCCTGGTGCGGCCCCTGCCGCAAGAGCATGCCCGAG
>CAIRAS010000234.1 GCA_903876615.1 uncultured Holophagaceae bacterium | reverse complement strand
GCCTGCGGGGTGCCCTGCCCCATGTTCAGCGGCCGGGGCCTGGGCCACACCGGCGGCACCGTGGACAAGTTCGCGGCCATCCCGGGCCTGAAGGTCGAGCTCTCCGAGGCTGAGTTCCTGCGCAGCCTGGCCGAGACCCGGTTCGCCAACTCCGCCCAGACCGCCGACATCGCCCCCGCCGACAAGAAGCTCTACGCCCTGCGGGACGTGACCGCCACCGTGGAGAGCATCCCCCTTATTACGGCCAGCATCATGTCCAAGAAGCTGGCCGGGGGCGCCGATGCCCTGGTGCTGGACGTGAAGTGTGGCCCCACAGCCTTTATGAAGACCCTGGAGGACGCCACAGCCCTCGCCCAGAGCATGGTGGCCGTGGGCAAGGCCCATGGCATGCAGATGCGAGCACTGATCACCCGCATGGACGCGCCCCTGGGCTGGGCCATCGGCAACGCCCTGGAGGTCATGGAGTGCGTGGAGATCCTCCGCGGTGAGCACGGGGACTCGGAGCTGGCCCAGATGAGCTTCCGCCTGGCCGCCGAGATGCTGGTCATGGGCGGTGCAGCCACCACCCTGGAGGCCGCCCAGGCCAAGGTCCAGGCTAGCCTTAGTAAGGGTACGGCCCTGGAAACCCTCCGATGCTTTGTGGCCCTGAACGGGGGCGACGCCCAGGCCCTGGATGACTTCAGTCGCCTGCCCCAGCCGGGCCAGGTCCTCGATGTCCTGGCCGACCGAGCGGGTTACATCTCCGCCATCGACGGTCGCGCCCTGGGCATCCTGGCCATGGACCTCGGCGCCGGGAGGCGGGACCGGAACGACATCCTGGACCTGGGCGTCGGCATCCGGGTCCTGGCCCAGGTGGGGCAGAAGATGGAAAAAGGCGAAATTCTTTTTCAGATCTATGCCAAGGCAACAGAAATAATCGATTCAAATGCGTTCCTTACAACCATGGCTTGGTCCTCGGCCCCCGTGGCGCACCAGTCCTGGCTTCTGGCGGTAATTGCCTGATTTGGTTGAAACGCCCAACAATTAGTAAAATAATTGGCGCCCGAAGCGGGTTCTCGTCGGCCCCGGGCCCCAGTTTCCGCTGCCACCAGGAAGGGGCGAGGACGATACAAAATTACTAAAATCCATAAATTGAATGATTTAGAGCAGCGCCCTTCCCCACAGAAGGGCCGCCTTGGCGCGTGGCCAAGCTGCGAGCGTGTGTCAATTAGCCACTTTGTTCCCGTCCTTTGAAAAAAAGTTGTGAGTCTCCGATAGCGATGTCTACAATGGACAACTGTCTTCAGGTCACCAACGATTCTCCATCAGAAGATTCGAAGCTCTCTTTTCTTCCACCCCCCCTCCACAAGGAGCTCATGCATGAGATTTCCTCATAAACGACTTGGCTACATCGTGGCCCTTGCCGTCATCGGATCCACGATTGTCTCCGCACAGTCCGCACCGGGAGCCGACGTCCAGTTCAAACTCCGCACGGGGATCCAGACGGACACGAACGACGATGGCTTGAAGGCCCGCACCCTCGGCTTCGGCCTGGACCTCGGCTATGAAACGGCCATCGGCCGCTTCGGCGCGGAGCTCGGCTTCCAGTACAAGCCCGGCGACCAGTCCAAGACCGATGTATCCGGCTTTCCAGTGAAGCCGGGCGCCCTGGCCCCCAGCAACACCTACTCCGGCGACATCCGGCGCAACAGCCTCGAGGGCGTGACCGTTCGTCTCTCCTTCGAACAGCCCCTCAGCGGCAGCGCCGTTTCGTGGCGCGCGGGCATCCAGTTCGGCGGCGCCAAGTTCCGCCACGAGTACCTCGGCGATCTGAGCCCCAATTCCTCCTACACCTACGAAGACACCTACAACGGTGTCGCCACCAAGAGCATGCTCGCCATGAGCCCCTTCGCGGGCATCTCCTACCGGCTGAGTGAGACCTCGGCGGTGGAATTCAACGTCCTGGTCCTGAACTACACCGCCATCAAGTACATGCATGTGGCTGGCCAGAACGTTGATGCCAGTGGGCACTCCATCACGACGCTCGACTACACCACCAACCAGTCGCGCATGGTCCCTCACCTTGAGCTCGGGTACTCCTTCCGCTTCTAGACGCTGCCCAACCAATTTTGGAGGAATTTCATGGATCGATTCGGATTGAAACAGTTCTCAAGAGTGGCGTTCATGCTCACCGCAGGGTCGGTGCTCATGGCCCAGTCCACAACCGGCGGCTTGTCCGGCGGCGTAAAGGACGAGAAGGGGGCCGTTGTTGAAGGCGCCCGGGTAACCATCACCTCGCCCGCCCTCTTCGCCCCCCGCGTGACCGTCACCGACGCTCGCGGACTGTGGCGCGCCCCCCTGCTGCCCCCCGGCAGCTACAAGATCACCCTCGACAAGAGCGGCTACTCGGCTTCCGGCATGGATCAGGTGCGCGTCGGCCTGGGCAGCTCTGCCCACTTCGACATGACCCTGAAGACGGTCAAGGCCGCTGCGGCGACCGTGGAAGTGGTAGCCAGCTCCGGCGACATCGACAAGTCGGACACCAAGGCCAGCACGAACTTCTCGGCCGAGACCCTCGCGACCCTGCCTGCGGCTTCCCGCGGCTTCGCCGGCGCCGCCGATCTGGCCCCCGGCCTGACGGCTGGCCTGGGCGGCTCCTACTCCGTGCGCGGCGGTGCTACCCAGAACACCCTCTACCGTGTGAACGGCACCGACGTGAAGGATGACTACCAGGGCAACCTGACGGGCACCTACGTCATCGAGGACAACATCGAGGACGTGCAGGTCATCCTGTCCCCCCTCAATGCCCGCAATGGCCGCGCCCTTGGTGGCGCCATCAACGTGGTCACCAAGTCAGGCGGCAACGACTTCGCCGGCAGCATCCGCGCCGACATCGGTCGCGGCACCTGGGGTTCCCTGAACCCCTCCTCCCTGCCCACCACCAACCGCGTGACGGACAACCTGAACAAGTCGTACCAGGTGACCCTCTCCGGTCCCATCATCAAGGACCGCCTCTGGTTCGCCGGTGGCACGATCCTCATCCCTGGCCAGTCCTACTCCTACAGCACCGGCAACGTCTACATCAATGCCACCAACGTGGTGAAGACGGGCAACTCGCTCATGGACGCCGTCCTGCTGGCCGGCCCCGCCGGTTTCAGCATGACCAAGTTCGACGTCAATACCCCCTACACCCAGAAGTACGATGACAAGTACTACGAAGGCAAGCTGACCGGTGCCATCTCGCTGAACCACACCCTGGAATACAGCTACAGCACCAGCAAGATCACCCTCGGCCCCCGCAACCCCTTCGGCGACAGCGGCAACAACGTCCCGCGCATTGCGGCGCTGGGCACCCAGTCCGAGGAAAAGGCCGCCTACGGCATCAACTACCGTGGCGTGTTCTCCAGCAATGTGTTCCTCGAAGGCCGCATCAACAAGGTGGACTCCCGCACGGTGTTCCCCAGCGGCGATCCCAACTACGGCACAGGCGAGAACCTGATCATCTATCAGGGCACTGCCGCCACGGGTGGCCGCGCAGCTCTGGCCTATCCCTTCGGTCTCGGCATCTCCCCGAATCCCGATCGCCGCAACAACCGCAGCGGCAACCTGAACCTGAAGGTCTTCCATGACCTCTTCGGCGGCAGCCACGAGATGGATGCCGGCTACGACACCTATGAAGGCGTCCGCGGCACTTCCGTGGCCTCGGGCCTGAAGGGCCAGATCTTCCGCGTGGGCGGTGCCTACGCCGATGCCTCGGGCCAGAACTACTTGTTCCCGACCATCAATCTGACCCGCAATAGCACCGGCAGTGCTTACCTCTACGGCCAGGACTCCACGGGTCTGCGCGGTCCCGCCGCCTCCCTGGATCAGCAGCTGGGCAAGGACGGCACCACCAAGAACCTGATGCAGGCCCTCTACTTCAATGATTCCTGGACGATAAACCAGCACTGGAATGCCATGCTCGGTCTGCGCTTCGAGCAGCACAAGGTGACCGACACCGATGGCTCCCAGGCTGCCAAGGCCACGGACTTCTCACCTCGCTTCCAGGTGAAGTACGACATCAATGGCGACAGCAAGCGGGTCTTCACCTGGACCGTGGCGCGCTACGCCGGTGACTTCACCACCGGCTTCACCGATGCCTTCATCAAGAAGGCCAGCAGCAAGGGTGTCCAGTACGGCTGGAGCGCCAACGCCGCCTCCGGCACCGCTGCGGGTGTCCAGTTCTACAACTACGCGGGCATCACGGACGCCAACAACTACAAGAACGTCATCGCCTTCTACGACTCCTCCAAGAACTACGTGGTGGATTCCAACCTGAAGACCCCGTTCATGGACGAGCTCACCTTCGGCTTCCGCCGAGGCTGGGACAACGGGTCCAGCGTCAAGCTGACCTACGTCTACCGCACCTGGAAGCAGGACTGGGCCTTCTCGACCGACTACGCGGCCGACCAGATGGTGACCCTCACCGATCCCACCGGGTCCGGGCTGGCCGCTCAGCATGCCATGGTCACCCACGTCTTCAACTCCAACGACCTGAAGCGCGAGTACAACGGCCTGGAACTGGAGTGGACCGGCAAGATCAACTCCGTGTGGACCGTGGGCGGCAACTGGACTTACGCCCGCCTCGTGGGCAACAACAACGGCGGTGACTCCACCACCGGCCAGTCCTTCCGCGACAACACGCCCGAAGGCTACTACTACCAGCGCAACTACCTGACCAATACTCTTGGTTACTCCACGGACCGGTTCGCCCCCACGGGCCCCCTGCCCCAGGACCAGGAACAGCGCGGCCGTCTCTATGTGTCCGCCGTCCTGCCCCTCGGCAAGGGCACCATCTCCTACTCCGCCATGCTGCGCTACGATACCGGCACCCATTGGCAGGGCGCTTCCAACACCCCGCTCGGAACAGTGCCCTACGTGACCGGCAGTGGTATCGCCGCCCCCACCACCTTCGTCGATTACTACGGCGGCCGTGGCATCTACTCGAACAACGACACGTATCAGGTTGATTTCAAGATCAACTTCCAGGTGCCCCTGGCCCTGTTCGGGTTCAGCCGCATGTCCCTCATCGGTGACATGCAGATCAACAACGTCTTCAACCACATCGAAACCGGCGCCCTCGACCACACCCTCTACGCGGGTGGAACGGCCGGCACCACGCAGCTCTGGATCAACGACCCCTCTACCTTCGGCACCACCCGCAACGGGTCGGGGCTCAACTACTGGAACAGTGGCCGCAACATGGGCATGAGTATTGGTCTGAAGTTCTAACCCCGACTAGGAGAACCTAATGAACATGAGAACCAAACTGATGGCCTTGGCGCTGGCCGCGTTCCCGCTCACGGGAAACCTGGCCGCCGAGGATGCCAAGCGCTTCGATGCCGGGATCGCCTGGTCCCTGGCCACCGACAACCTCCGGGAAATCACCAAGAGCTCCGGGGCTTCCGGTGGTTACAACTTGGACTTCGGCTACAACGGCAAGCTGGCCGGCACCACCGTGCCGACCCGCATCAGCCTCGGGCTTAACAACTTCCCTGGCGATTCCGTCAATAACGTCAAGACCTCCCTCCTGGGCTACCAGCTGGCGGCCGACCTGTTCATCGAAAGCGGGATGAAGAACCTGTCTTTCGTCTCGGGCGTGTCAATCAACAAGTGGACCAAGAAGGTCGACCCTGCGCCGACGGGCTACGATTCCGCCGTCAAGGGAACCAAGTTCGGAGCCCGCCTGGGCCTCGAGTACCAGGCCAGTGCGAGCTGGTCCATGAGCGCCATGCTTCAGGTCGTCGAACTCGGCACCGATGCCAAGGCCACCAAGGGCTACAACCCTTCCTGGGTCCAGCTGGGCGCCAAGTACCACTTCTGATCCCACGATCAGTTCCTAGGATTCGGGCTCTGCATTTGCAGAGCCCGAATCTTTTCTACGTGCCGTTCAGGGCTTCCACTCAGGCATATCGGTCCCGTAGAAGTAGCGGTCCATCCAGGCCTGGTAGTCCTTGCCGCTCACGGCCTTGAGGAGGTCCGGCACGTCCTGGCTGAAGCTCGGCGGATACCAGGCGAAGCTCCTCAGGTAGAGCCGCAGAAACTGGGCGAACTTCGCCTCGCCCAGCTCCTGGTGGAGGCAGGCCAGGAGGAAGGCGCCCTTGGAATAGACCAGCGATTGCCGGTAGCCGTAGGTCTCACGCTCGCTCCTGCGGCCGGGATGCAGCAGGTTCGCCGAGGGGATGGTGGCGGCCTTGGTGGCCTTTCGTGCCTTCTCCTGCCAGTCCTTCACGATGATCTCCCAGGTGGTCTGCCCCTTGTTCTTCATGGCCCGCATGGCCAGGGAAGAGGAGAACTCCGCGAAGGACTCCGTCAGCCACTGGTCCTCGAAGCTCCACATCTTCACCTGGTGGGCCCAATACTGGTGGGCGAGCTCGTGGGACACCAGCCGGTTGACCCAGCCCCCCGGGCCGCTGGCAGCGACCATGCGGTTGAGGTCGTCCCCGATGGCATCAAAGGCCTCCTTGGTCAGCCAGATCATGCCCGCGGGCGCCTGGCCAAAACCAAGGCTGGGCACCTCCACCAGGTTGACCTCCTCGAAGGGAGCGCTGCCCAGGTACTGGCTGTAGAACTCCAGGACCCCATGCGCCGTCTTCAGCAGCTGCTCGGCGCCCTGCCCGATGCCCGCATAGCCCCAGGCCCGCACCGTCCGGCCGTTCTTCACCAGCTCCTTGGACTCATACTTCCCCGCGGCCACCGAGAACCAGAGGATCGGCTTGTCGCTGCTCACCTCCAGCAGGTTGTGGGTGGCGTTGGCGGAGCGGGAGAGTGTGCGGGCGGAGGCGATGGCCACGAAGGGCTTCTCCACTGCGATGCGGGCCTTCACGGTGTAGCTCTGCCCCGCCATGTCCGGCTCAGGGAACCAGCCCTCACCTGGCGTGAGGCGCCAGAAGTCATAGCTCATGACCCGGAACAGCAGGTCCCCCTCCAACTCGAAAGTGAGCTTCAGCTTCTCGCCGTTGCCCGCAGCCCGGCGCAGGTCCACCAGTAGCCATCCGTCCCGGTGGAAGAAGGGCAGGTCCTGCTGGCCGTTCAGCAGTACCCGCTTCACGGCGCTGCGGAGCTCCTTCACCTGCCCGAAGGAGCTGACCGAGAAGTTCCGGTCCCTCAGCAGGAAGGACAGCATCCGCAGACCCGGGCGGATGATGTGGATCGTCTCCTCGACTTTCACTTTGGCGAAGGTCTTGTTGGAGGCCTCCAGGTCCAGGTCGATGTGGGCCAGCCGGAAATCAGGGTCCACCGGCGCCTTCCGGTTCCAGCCCAGGGGGGCGTAGTCCACGGCGATGAGCTCCGAGGAGGGGATGCCCCCCTCCACGACCTTGGGGCGCTGCAGGAACAGGGACTCCAGACGGCCCCGCACCGGATCATGGGTATAGACCCAGTGTTCCTTCTCCCCCACCAGCTCGGCGGTCACCACCGCCTTGCCCGGCTCGTTGGCCGCCTGGTAGGCCGCCAGTTCCCCGAGGGGCATTCGTGTGAACATCTGGGCAATACGATTGGTATTAACCTCTTCGCGATCCAGAAAGAACTGCCGGGTGGCCTGGAAGGCTGCCAGGGGCGCGGGCACCGAGGGGGTCGGCAGGGTAGGCAGGTCCCGGCCCAAAAACCAGACCAGAGCCTCCTTGAGCGGCTCGCCCACAGCGAGGCCACCCAAGGCCTCCTCCTTGGGCACAATCTCGGTGTTCTCCTTCAGGTTGAACTTCAGGACGGGGTGCAGCACCGGGTCCCGGGCCAGGTAGCGGAAGCTGCCCTTGCCCTGGAGGTAGAGCCCGCGGGCCTTGCCCCCCACCAGCACCGTGGTGGCGGTCCCGGATGAGAAGACCAGCTCCAGGCCGCCCACATTCAGGCTGAAGCCCTCCAGCACCGAGGCCTGCCCCGCCAGCTCAGGGGACTGGTAGGCCGCCGCCTCCGCCAGGGCCTTGTAGCCGATAACCTCCACCGTGGCCCCGGCCGGAGCCGGAGCTTGGGCCTGCAAGCCTCCCCAGAGACAAAGGAGCAACATCGCCAAAGGGGTGCACCGCATCCTGACCTCCTCCCCGGCCAGGGGTCGGGATCTGGTGACCAGGATGATGCCGCTCCCGGGGGTAGGCTCTAAATTTTTCCTGGACATACAGTTAATTACCTAGATCATAGGTTGTAACTCGCCCGAATCCAACCCGTTCTATACTAGGATTCCATGCATCATCCCGAAGGAATCTATGGCGAGCACCCCACTCAAGGCTCCAGGTTCGAATAAATACCAGACTCCGGTTCCCATCTCGGAGATTTCAGGCATCTAAAAATAATCCCCAAATGCCCGGGAACCTGTCATACCGTATTCGCACTCCCTTCGTTCTTTGCCCAGTCAACCCTGCAATAGCGCCGCCCCCCCAAGCGGCTGCGGTCTCGTCCGACAAGCAGTTGGACCAGATGCGACCACCCCCCATGCGGCGCTGCCGCGCACTTCAAAGGAGTCTCTATGAATCGAATCTTCTCCCGGCTCGGCTTTACGGCCATGGCCCTCGTCGCGGGCAGTGGCTTTGTCGCCCAGGCCCAGGACGCCACCACCGGTGCCATCGCCGGAACGGTGACGGGTCCAAACGGTGCCGTGGTCGCCGGAGCTAAGGTCGTCATTGACGGTGGCCGTGGCCAGATCGTGCGTGTCACGGATGCCGCCGGTGCCTTCCGCGCCTCGGGCCTGATCCCTGGCCAGTATCGCTTGACGGTGAGCGCGGCGGGCTTTGACTCCGCCACCAAGCTCACCACCAACGCTTCCATCAACACCCTGACTCCCGTCCGCGTGACCATGACCAAGGCTGCCGGTGCGGTGGTCGAAGTGCTGGCCACCTCCCAGGCCATGGACACCACCACCCAGACGTCGGGCACCACCTTCACGGCCGAGAACATCAACAGCCTGCCCATCGGCCGGTCGTTCAGCGCCGTGATGAACCTGGCTCCTGGCGTTTCCTCCAGCGGCATCGACTCCAACAACCCTTCGGTGGGCGGCGCTTCCGGTCTTGAAAACCAGTACATCATCGACGGCGTGAACACCACGGGCACCGCCTACGGCGCCAATGGTTCCTACTCCATCGTCTACGGGTCCCTGGGCACGGGCATCAACACCGACTTCATCTCCGAAGTCCAGATCAAGAGCTTCGGCCTGGATGCTGAGTTCGGTGGCGCCACGGGCGGCATGGTCAACGCCGTGACCCTGACCGGCGACAATACCTTCAAGGGTTCGGCCTTCGCCTACCTGGATATCGACAGCCTCCAGGCCCGCGACCGGATTCCTCCCCGCATCGACCCGAACCGGGGCATCCCCGCCTCCTTCGACGGCAGCAGCCGCACGGAACTGGGCTTCACGGTGGCCGGTCCCATCATCAAGGACAAGCTCTTCTACTTCATCGGCTACAACCCCATCCGCACCTCCACCAAGCGGACGCAGGCCGACCCCGCCCAGAGCTTCTATGGCCGTCAGGTCGAGCAGAAGCGCGAGGTCAATTCCTACTACGGCAAGTTGAACTGGATCCTGACCAGCAACCAGAGCCTGGAGTTCAGCGTCTTCGGCGACCCCGGGAAGCTGCCCTTTGGCGCCAACCGCACCGCGGCCATCCCCGCACCCGAGAGCACCTGGGAAGAGGTTATCTTCGGCAGCAACAACCTGTCCTTGAAGTACAACGGCGTGTTCCTCAACGATCTCCTGGTGGAAGCCCGCTACTCGCAGAACAAGAGCAAGTTTGAGCGCAAGCTCGGCGCCTCGGTGTCCAATGCCTTCCGGGTTGCGGATGGTTACTCGGGTCTGCAGCTTCCTGGTGGCGAGGGTCCAGGCTTTGTGGACGGCGCCGACGACAAGAACACCCAGATGGACCTCAAGCTCACCAAGACCTTTGGCGATCTGGAGCTGAAGGCCGGCTACTTCAAGGAAGAACTCGAGCACAAGGGCGGCAATGTCTACCAGGGCCCTGGCGGCTGGGTTGATCCCCACACCGGCGCCACCGGTCAGGCCTACACCAGCGGCGCGCTGGTCACCAAGCTCTACTATGTGAATGGCGACACCACTGGCATCGCGACCGGCAACGTCGTGGCCGCGGACCGTGTCTCCCCCTACTACCGCATCACCCGTGCCCGGACCTCTCCTCCCCTCATCCCGACCAAGGCCCCCTGGGAAGGCTACTTCGTCCAGGGCAAGTACTCCCTGAACAACCGCCTCTTCATCAAGGCTGGCTTCCGCTGGGAGCAGGAGACCATGCACGGTCTGCAGGAGGACTACAAGTTCAAGGCCGCCGACGCCTTGGCGCCTCGCCTCTCCATCACCTGGGACCCGGATGGCGACGGCAAGAACAAGATCTACGCCTTCTACGGCAAGTACTTCGAGAAGGTGCCCCTGGATCTCGCCGTGCGCTCTCTGAGCGCCGAAGTGGGCGTCAGCCGCTCGGACTTCTACAACATCGACTCTGCCTATAGCGCGCTGACCAACCCGATCCAGAACGGCACCAAGCTTTGGTCTGTCAACCCCAACACCCACGCGGTGACCACCAGCAGCACCTCGCACTTCATCGGCAGCCAGGGCTTCCTGACTCCCGTGCTGCCGGGGACCAAGCTGCCCTACACCAACGAGTATGTGTTGGGCTGGGACATGCAGCCCACCTCGGGCACCACCATCAGCAACCGCATCATCTACCGCAGCCTTGGTCGCGCCCTGGAAGATCTGGGCATCGATGGCGGCAATTACCTGCCCTACTACCTCGGGAACCCGGGCGAGAACTCCAGCCTGCTTGCGGCTGAAGCCCGGAAGATCGATCCCACCTTGGGCAACAGCGTCTCTCCCAATGCCAGCTTCCCGAAGCCGACCCGCGACTACTGGGCCTACGAGTTCGAGTTCAAGAAGCAGGGCGCGAACTACATGGCCTTCATGAACATCCGCCTCTCCCGCCTCGAAGGCAACTATGAGGGTCTGTTCCGCAATGACAATGGTCAGAGCGATCCCAACATCACCTCCCTCTATGACTTCTCCTACGAATACATGGCGAAGTATGAGGACCCGACGAACCCTGACTACCATCCCCGCGGCTTGACCGGCAACGAAGCCTTCGCTTCCGGCCCCCTGCCCAACGACCGGGCTGTCATCGTCAACGCCGGCTATACCTACAACTGGGAGAATGGTCTGTCCCTGACGGGCCTGGCCAAGTTCCAGACCGGCACCCCCCTCAACAAGTTCTACGGCCTGATCGACTATGACAACGCCGGTGAGCTTGCTGCCGGTGGCCGTGGCGCCGAGGGCCGCACGCCCAACACGCTCGCCTTTGACCTCAGCACGCAGTACGCCATGAAGCTCGGCGCGACCCAGCGCCTGACCTTCCGCGCTGACATCTTCAACCTCTTCAATGCCAGCAAGCCCACCAGCTACGATCAGAACTATGAAGCTTCTGTGGATGTGCTCAACGGCAACTACAAGAACATCACCTCCTACCAGACCGCCCGTCGGGTCCGGCTGGGCGTGAAGTACCAGTTCTAGACCGCAGTCGCACTCGAAAAAGGGAGGCCCAACGGCCTCCCTTTTTTTGTTTCAAAGCAGAGCGGAGCCGCCTAGTCCTTCGCCACCCACTGGATATCCGCCACGCCGGCCACGGCGTTCTCGGCGCGGGCCAGGGCGAAGAGCCAGTCGCTGAGGCGGTTCAGATAGGCCGTCACCGTGGGGTCCAGAGTCTCCTGCTGGGAGAGGGCCACCACCTCGCGCTCGGCGCGCCGGCAGACGGTGCGCGCCAGGTGCGCGTGGGCCGAGGCAGCGGTGCCACCGGGCAGCACGAAGGCCGTCATGGCGGGCGCCAGGGCCGTCAGGCGGTCGATGTCCGCCTCCATGTCGGACAGCGACCAGGTGGGCGTGCTCAGGTGGCGGTCCAGCAGACCCTGCTTCTCGGGGGGCGTCGCCAGGATCGCCCCGAGCACGAAGAGGTCGTGCTGGATGCGCTGGAGACCCTCGCCGTCCGCACAGGCGGGCGTCGCGTGGAGGCGCAGCAGGCCCATGACGCTGTTCAGCTCGTCCAGGGTGCCGTAGGCCGCCAGGCGCGGGTTCGCCTTGCTGACCCGATCCCCCCCGAACAGACCCGAGGAGCCGTCATCGCCCGTGCGTGTGTAGAGCTTCATGGTTGGACTCCCCAAGGCAGTGGTGGCAACCCCAGCCCTGATTTTGGCAGGAACTGGCCTGCGTGGGCGGGATGCCCGACCCGGGGCGGGCTCGCCGGTTACGATGAAGGCGACCAACAGCCAGTTCCAGACGGGGTTCCCATGCCTGTTCAATGCTCCCAGCTCGCCGCCGACCTGATTCACCTGTTCCCCAGGGTCCTGGGCGACCTCCATGTGACGCTCAGCCGGGTGACCCCGCCCGAGCGCGCGGATGGGAGCTGCCTGGTCTTCGCGGCCGATGAGGCCATGCTGCTGCAGGCCCTGGCGGCGGGCGCCGGCGCCATCGCGCTGCCCCTGAAGCTGGAGAAGGCCATTCCCCAAGGCGCACCCGGGGCCTTCCTGCTGGCGCCGAACCTGAAGCTGGCCATGGCCCTGGTGCTGCAGCGCTACTTCGACGACTCCCGGACCAAGTTCGACCAGCCGACCCCCGTGGATCCGCGCGCCTTCGTGGCGGCCGATGCCCTCATCGGGGAGGGCGCCACCGTCGCCGCGGGTGCCTTCGTGGGTCGCCGGGCCTCTATCGGAATAGGGGCACGGATCGGCCCCGGCTGTGTCATCGAGGACGATGCCAAGGTGGGCGCCGACACCATCCTCCATGCCCTGGTCTTCGTGGGCCAGCGCTGCGAGGTGGGTGCCCGCTGCGAGATCCACCCCCACACCACCCTCGGCAGCGACGGCTACGCCTACGCCCAGGACGAGGCCCACCGGCACCACAAGGTCCCCCAGCTCGGCATCGTGGTGGTGGAGGATGACGTCGAGATCCAGGCCAACTGCGCCATCGACCGGGCCGCCTTTGATGCGACCCGCATCGGCCAGGGCACCAAGATCGACAACCTCTGTCACATCGCCCACAACTGCCAGATCGGCAAGCACGTGCTGCTCACCGGCGGGTTCTTCGTGGCGGGTTCCAGCAGCATCGGCGACCACTGTGTCACCGGGGGCCGCACCACGATCACCGACCATGTCCATGTCTGCGCCGGCGTGCAGCTGGGCGGCCTGAGCGCCGTCACCAAGAGCGTCACCGAGCCCGGCGTCTACAGCGGCTACCCCCTGCAGCCCCTCAAGAAGTTCCTGCGGACCACCAGCTCGCTGGCCCACCTCCCCGAGATGCGTAGGCGCCTCGCCGAGCTGGAAGCCAAAGTGCAGAGCCTGGAGCTGGCTGCAACCTGAGGGCCCTGGTTGAAACATCCCTTAAATATCTTGATATGCAATCACCTGGTGGTGGTGCCGAGGTGGTTAACGGCTTGGGCTTGCAGGAGTCCTGGCCGGCCATTCGGCGTCGTCTGGACAGCCAGAATGAAGGGCCGCTTGCCTCAGGCGCCGCGCCCTCGTTTCTCCTTGTGGCGCTCGCCCCCCATGTAGGCGCGGTCAGCCTCGATGCGGCCGTGCTCACGCGCCATCATCACCTGCATGGGCTTGTGCTTTAGCGCCCAGGCCGTGGTCTGGGAAACGCCCAGCTGCCGAGACGGTTCCAGGCCCGACACAGAGTGCTTGGCCTGGGCAAGCAGATGCATGGCCAGGCACCAAACTCTGAGCGGGAGTTTGGTGCTGTGGAAGATGGTAAAAGGCACTCAAGGCTCAGCCCAGAAGACCGACATATCCTGTCCAATCTCCTCAACTCACTGTCGAATGTTTGTTTGCGCCCACACCCATCTTGAAAGCTGAGGCTGAGGATGGTTGGTAATCAGATAATGATATTTTGGGGATGCGACACTAGTTTCCGCCAGTCCGCTCGATGTCCAGCTTGTACTTGTGTCCCGCTGATCCGTAGAGCAGCAGGGCAAAGTCGGCGGGGGCGCCGGTGGTGTTCACAAGGGAAATCATGGAGCGCCGTACCGCAGTCGGTGGCAAGTTGGCGCGGCGGATGTCCTGCATGGTGGGACCCACCTGCGTGGGGGCGAGGAATCGCATCATGATCTTATTGTGCTCAGCCTGTAGCTTCAGCTTCAGGGACTCATTGGGCTTGAGCCGGAAGCCGTAGATGCGTAGGCCATTGGCGGCGTCGGCTTCCCGGTCGTTCATGCCCGTCCGGGTGGACAGGCCGGAGCCCGATTCGCTGAGGGCGGTGTAGCCGGCGCGCTGGCGGGCCAGTTGGTCCGGGTTGCCCATAGCTAAGGTTCCGTCCGCGCAGAGGGTGGCTTCCTCAAGGCTTTTCAGCTCCGCTGGCACAGGGACCGTCTGCCGGCAGTCAGTGGCTGCCGCGACTGGCTTCGGCTCAGCTGGCGGTGTGGGGGCCGTTGCCTGGGACAGGAGGGGGCTTCCTAGGAGGAGCAGACAGAGGGCGCGGAGCATAGACATGGAACCTCCAGAGAGCCTTGCGTGCCCCTGCCTGGATTGGGGAACAAAGCCTTTGCCGCCAGTTTAATGCCTGGAGGGCCGCGCTCGGTAGCTTCCTGAAAACAATGTCCACCCTTTTCCGGGTTACGGACCCGGGAGGATGCCCCTGCGGTGGGGCTTTCCACTCGCGCACTGGGCGCTGGGGACCCCTACCAGGAACCAGCCCACTTAAGAAGATCTGGCCGAACGGCTCACAACCCTAGTCGATGCTTGCTTAAAGCCATATCAATTAAAGGGACTTGGGGGATGTAGCAACCAGGTATTGCTACGCCCCGCCGCGGGCGCGACTCCAGGCGACGGTGTCGGCGCGCCAGTCCTTCAGGGCGGCCTGGCCCTCGGCATCGAGGATGCCCCGGGTCTCGGCCTCGGCGGCCAGCACCTCGAAGGAGCTGAGCACCGAGAGGCCGATGCCGGCCTCCGCGAAGGCCGCCTCCGCCTGGGGCAGGCCGTAGCTGAAGAGGGCCAGCACGGTCGGCACCGCGGCGCCCTCGGCCCGCAGGGCCTCGGCGCAGCGCAGGCTGGACATGCCTGTGGAGATCAGGTCCTCGATGAGCACCACGCAGTGGTCCTTGGCCAGGGGGCCCTCGACCTGGCGGCCCATGCCGTGGTTCTTGGGCGTGGGGCGCACGTAGGCCATGGGCAGCTGCATGCGGTCGGCCACCATGGCCGCCCAGGGCACGCCGGCCGTGGCAGCGCCCGCGATGAGCGTGGGCTGGTGAGCCTCCGCCCCCTGCACCAGCGCTGCCACGATCTGGCCGCGCACCTCCGGGTGCCCCAGCAGCTGCCGGTTGTCGCAGTAGATCGGCGACTTCAGCCCGCTCGCCCAGGTGAAGGGCTCCAGCGGCTTCAGCCGCACCGCACCAACCTCCAGAAGACAACCCGCCAGATCACGCGCAGACAGAGACATCGCTAGCTCCCACAAGAACAGCCACCGCACTGGAGAGGCTCAATAGAACATAGCTTCGACCCGGATGGGTATCGAGGCGGAACGGAAACAAGATTGGCCCAATGGAAGCGAGCTGAGCGGCGCTGCGACCCCGCACCGAGTGCAGGACTTCGGCGCTACTGAAAAGAATTTTTAGCCACCGATGAACACCGATGAACACCGATAAAAGCATGATAAAAAAT
>CAIRAS010000233.1 GCA_903876615.1 uncultured Holophagaceae bacterium | reverse complement strand
CGTCCACATTCCCGGCCCCGCTCGTATTGCCCGCGAGGAGGTCCAGGCCCTGGGCGCCGACCTTGAGGGTCTGGGTGTCGGTGTTGCCGGCGGTGCCGGACAGGGTGTAGGTCTGCCGGTTGCGTGGGGCCACCAGGGCGCTGAGGTTGCCCAGGACACTGGCGCCATCCAGGGTCAGGGCCGTGGGGGCCGGGCCGCTGAGGCTCCAGGACAGGGTCGCGCCGCCGCCATAGGACACCAGCGGCTGGTTCGCGGTGAAGGCGTCGATGGCGAAGACGTCGGGCCTCACCGTCACCGTCCGGGTCGCGGCGGCGCCGGCGGCATTGGTCACCGTCAGCATGTAGATTCGGTCACCCGTCCAGTCGGCGGTGATCGCCGCTGAGGCCGCGCCCGTGGCCGGGCAGGTAACGCTGCCGCCCGCGTGGGTGAGGGTGCCCGTCCCGGCCGAATACACCGGCGTCAGGGTGAAGGTGGCGCCAAAGGTCGGCGTCAGGGTGGAGGCCGTCAGGCTGGTCGCCACGGGCGCGGCGACGACCGTCACGGGAGTGCTGCGGGTCTGGGTGGCGTCCTCGGTGGAGGTGGCCTTGATGGTGTGGGATCCCGGGGTGCCCGGGGCGGTGTAAAGACCGCCGGAGGTAATCGTGCCCACGGTGCCATTGCCGCCGGGAAGGTTGTCCACGAACCAGGTGAGGGTGTTGGCCATCCCGCCGCCGACCGTGGCATTGAACTGCTGGGTGGTGCCGACGGTCACCGAAGGCGAGGCCGGGGTGATGACCCCCACGCTGATCGGGGTGACGGTCACAGCCACGCTGGCCGTGACGGCGTCTCCCGCGGGGTTGGCGACCGTCAGGGTGAAGGTCTTGCTCGAAGTCAGGGGAAGGGTGGTGTAGGGGGTGCCGGAGACCACCGGGTCGAAGGTGGTGGCCAGATCCTGGTCTTTGATGACGCTGGTGCTGCCAGTCGGGGCCGAGAAGACCGCCCGCATGGACACGGTGCTGCCGTAGGGAACCTCAGCGCTAGCGCCCCCGTTCAGCAGCCCGAAGAAGACGCCCCCAAAAGGAAGCCCGTGGGCCATGGAGCCCAGGGCCAGAACCAGTCCCATTAACAAAATGCCGACCCGCACCGCAGCCTGGACTCCCCTGGTGGGGGGAGCCGCAGGACCGCGGGCGGGCAGGCACGGGATACGGGACATGGGGTTCAAGTGCCTGGGGAAGGATCCCAAGCTTCAGGCTGCGTTAGCTCAGCTCGAAGCTTGGGATCGTGGACAGTGCTTGGAACGTAATCATCAACTTCGGGCAGACAGCTGCGTTAGAGCAGCTCGAAGCTCGTGATCGTGGGCAGCGCATAGAGCGTGATCGTCAGCTCCGTGTAGACCGCGGGGTTGGCCGCAGACTCGCAGCGGATGATCACGGTGCCGCCCGTGGCTGGAGCCGTCATGGAGGGCATCGTCGCCGGGGCGGTGTAGAGGCCCGTGGCGCTGATGGTCCCCAGCTCGGCATTCCCGCTGGCGACCCCGTTCACCTTCCAGACCACATTGGAGTTCACCGCGTTGGACACGGACCCACCGGAGAACTGGAGGGTCTTGGTGAGGCTGACCTTGTCCTTGGGCGCCGTGACGGAGCTCATGGTCACAGCGGTCACGGTGACGGTCACGGTGGTAGTGACGGTGTCTCCGGCCAGGTTGGTGAGGGTCAGGGTGTAGGTGGTGGTGGCGGTCAGGGCCGGGGTGGTGAAGCTGACGGGGCTGGTAACCGCCTCATCCGAGACGCCGCCGGTGATGCGGGCGGTGCCATCGCTGAAGGTAGCCGTGAGGGTGGTGGTGCCACCGTAATTCACGGTCGGGGTGCCGGCGGTGAAGGCGCTCCCCAGGGTGGGCAGGGCGACCACGGTCACAGTGGCGGACCGGCTCACACCCGAGTTGGCGTGGGAGGTGGCCGTGATGGTGTAGGTTCCCGGTGTGGTGGGCGCAGTGTAGATGCCGCCAGAGGTGATGGTGCCACCGGAACCCTCAACCACAGCCCAGTCGAGGCTGGTGTCCAGGGCGCCGGTGACGCTGGAGCTGAAGCTGGCGCTGTGAGAGGCGGTGACATACTTGCTGGCCGGGCTCACAGCCGCCACGACCACGGTCTGGCCGGTGACGATCACCGAAGTGCTGGTCGAATCTCCCGCAGTGTTGGTGACGGTCAGGGTGAAGGTTCGCGCGCCGGACCAGGTGGTGGGCACGGCGGCCGAGGCCACGCCAGTGGCGGGGCAGGTCACGCTGTAGTCGATGCTGCCGGTGCCGTTGGCATAGGTCGGGGTCAGGGTAAAGGTTGCCCCATAGAGGGGGTTCGAGTTCGAAGCCACGAGGCTGGTGGCCACGGGTGCGGCGACGACCGAGACGGTGGTGCTGGAGAACTTGGTGGCATCCAGCCCTGCCTTGGCGGTGATGGTGTGGGATCCCGGGGTGGCTGGCGCGGTGTACAGGCCGCCGATGGTGATTCTGCCCACGGTGTCATTGCCACCGAGCACGCCATCCACGGACCAGGTGACGCCGTTGTCCGCGCCACCCGTGGCCGTGGCCGAGAACTGCTTCGTGCCAGAGACGGTCACGGCTGGCAGGGCCGGGCTGACGGCCCCCACGCTGATCTGAGTGACGGTCACATCCACGCTGGCCGTGACGGAATCGCCCGCGGGATTGGTGACGGTGAGGGTGTAGGTCTTGTTTGAGGAGAGGGCATCCGTGGTGTAGGTGGTGCCAGAGACCACTGTGGCGAAGGTGGTGGTCCCGCCCTGGTCCTTGATGACACCGGTGCCATTCGAGAAGACCCCCTTCATGGACACGGTGCTGCCATAGGACACTTCCACCGAGGTGGGTTCGCCAAAATTGAACAGGGCATGGCTCGTCCCGCTGGCTCTGGCGAGCCCTCCCATGCAGAGGAACAGCCCTACCAGCAAGGCAAAGCCAGGCCGACAGGTCCGACCGAACCACCAGACCAGACTGGCCATGGGGAGGGCCCTGTGGCCCCGCAGGTGGGTGGCAAGGGGCGCCGAGTTGGGTCGCATGGGTTCTCCGGTGGAGGCAGGTTCAGGACGAGCAGCTGGGGTCGGCTGGTTGAAGGAGACGAGCGTCGAAGTGGGTCGCATGGGAGCTCCGGTGGGCTTAGGCAGAGGACGTGAATGCGCCATCAGCGCACGGGAGGAGGAGAGATGACTTGGAAGGACTCGATGGCGGGCAGCGGCACCAGGGTCAGGGCCAGCTCCCGGAAGACCGAGGGGTTGGTCACAGACACACAGCGGATCGTGACCGCACCCCCCGGGCTGGGCAGGACCGCGGGCGCGGTGTAGAGCCCCGTGGCGGTGAGGGTTCCCACCGTGGAGTTCCCTCCGGTCACGCCGTTGACGGACCAGACCACGGCCGGGTTCTGGGCCTGGCTCACCTGCCCGCCTGTGATCTGGAGGGAACGGGTCAGGGTGAGCAGGTTCGGCGCGGCCGTCAGATCCGTCATCAGCACCGGCGTCACGGTGACAGTCACGCGCCCGGTGAGGGCATCCCCCGCAGGGTTGGTGACCGTCAGGAGGAAGGTGGTCGTGGCTGTGAGGGCTGGCGTGGTCCAGCTCATGGGGCTGGTGACCCCCTGATCCACACCCCCACCCGTGAGGCGTCCCACCCCGTTGATGAAGGCCGCGGACAGGGTGCTGGAGCCCCCGTAGGCCACCGCCGAGGGGTTCGCGACCAGGGCACTGTTGAAGGCCGGAGGAAGCACCACCTGCACCACGAAGCCCTGGAAGACCTGCGCGTTGGCCCGCGACCGTGCCGTGATGGTGTGGGTGCCGGGGGTGGCTGGGGCGGTGTAGAGCCCCCCGGGGCTGAGAATCCCCACCGTGGCGTTGCCGCCAGGGATCCCATCGACAGACCACTCCAGGCTGGTGTCCTGGGCCCCGGTCACGCTGGCCGTGAAGGAGATGGACTGAGACGTCGTGATAAAACTGCCGGTGGAGGAGATGGGTGACACCACCACCACCTGGGGCGTCACGATGACGGAGATCGTCGCGGTGGCCCCCAGGCTGTTGGTGACCGTCAAGGTATAGGTGCGGGGGCCCGACCACTGGGCGAGGATGGGCTCGGTCGCCACGCCGCTGGCGGGGCAGGTCAGACTCCCGTCAAGGCCTGCGGTGCCGTCGGCGTAGACCGGGGTCAGGGTGAAGGTGCCCCCATATAAAGGGGAGCTGGTGGAAGCCCGGAGCTCCTGCGCCTGGGGCGCGGGCACCACCGTCACGGTCGTGGTGGCCTGGGCGGACTGGCCTGAGGTGTTGGTCACCGTCAGGGTGTAGGTGGTGGTCGTGAGGGGGATGACGGGGACGGGGGTCCCGCTCGTGACAGCACCCACGCCATGGTCGATGGTGCCGCTGCCGTTGGAGAACGTGGCCGTCAGGGAAACGGCGGTGCCCGCGGTGATGCTGGCCAGTGTGGCGCTGAGGCTGCTGATGGTTGGCGCGAGGGTGGGCGGCTGCGGATTCGGGGCCGGGCCGCTGGACTCCCGGCAACCCAGGAGCAGGGCCAGGAATACCGCGAAGACTGGCAAAATTTTACGAATCATCCACTCACACTGGCGCGGTCATCCACGCCGAAACAGCCTAAGTGGTTTGTCGTATATATCGATTTCAAATGGTAGTCCTGGAAGGACTTTGGGTGATTTGTCTAAATTTTTTTTAATCCCTTCCGGGGTCTCCTGGTTTCGACCGACCCTCCTCCCCTGTCTCTAGCGGCGAGGGTCCACTTGTGGGCGCCTTCGACCTGAGTCTTAGGCTGCCCGGTGACCGGGTTCTGTGCGGGGTGTCGAGCGAACCCGGGCCCTTGTCTAGACACCAAGGGCACCTGTGGGATCATGGGTTCCCCTTATGGAGCGCCCATGAATCCGTCCCTGCTGACCCGTGAAGCCCTGGCCCAGTTCGCCGCTGATAACCGCTCGACCTTCGAGGCCGAGCTGAAGACCCTGGTGGAGATCCCCTCCGTCAGCGCCGATCCCGCCCACCAGGGGGATGTGCGGCGCGTGGCCGAGGCGGCCCGGGCCCTCTTCGAGCGCCACGGCGGCAAGGCCGAGCTCCTGGAGACCAGCGGGAACCCCTTCATCCACGGCTGGTTCGGGGATGATCCCAGCCTACCCACCATCACCGTCTACAACCACATGGACGTGCAGCCCGCCAACGAGCCCGAGTGGACGGCGGAGCCCTTCACCTTCGTGGTGGACGGCGACACCTACCGCGGGCGCGGCAGCACCGACGACAAGGGCCCGGCCATCACCGCCTTCTTCGGCGCCCTGGCGGCCCGCCGCGCCGGCGTGCCCCTGAACATCCACTTCCTCTGGGAGACCGAGGAGGAGATCGGCTCCCCGAGCTTCGCGGGCGGCCTGGGCCTGCACCAGGCGCGCCTGAAGACCGACGCCATCGTGGTGAGCGACACGGTCTGGATCACCCGGGGCAAGCCCAGTACCCCCGCAGGGCTGCGGGGCCTCAAGGGCTTCCGCCTCACCCTGGAGACCGCGGACCACGACCTGCACAGCGGCGTGGTGGGCGGCGCCGCCCGCAACCCCCTGGCGGAGCTCATCAAGGTGGTGGCCGCCATGATGGACGGCGAGACCGGCAAGGTGAAGATCCCGGGCTTCTATGACGAGGTGGTGAAGCCCAGCAAGCAGGAGCTTGAGGAGTGGGCCAACGCCGGCTTCAGCGTGGAGACCTTCAAGAAGGACCACATGATCACTGGCATGCGCACCGAGGATCCCCTCAAGGTCATGAAGCGCGTCTGGGGCCGGCCCACCATGGAAGTCCACGGCGTCGTCGGCGGCTACACGGGCCCCGGCATCAAGAGCGCCGTGCCGCCCCGGGCCGAGGTCAAGCTGAGCTGCCGCCTGGTGCCCGCCATGGACGAGCAGAAGACCATTGGGCGCATTCGGGCCTTCGTGGCCAAGCACTTCCCCGACGTCCAGTTCCACGAGGAGCACGGCCTGGCGCCCTTCAGCGGCCACGTCACCGGCCCCTATGCCGAGGCCATCAAGGACGCCTACCGCTTCGCCTTCGACGCCCCCTGCTCCTTCACCCGCGAGGGCGGCAGCATCGGCGCTGTGAAGACCATGGAGGACCTCCTGGGCTGCGAGGTCTTCTTCCTGGGCCTGAGCCTGCCCAGCCACGGCTACCACGCCCCCAACGAGAACTACGACTGGGAGCAGGCCAGCGGCGGCATGGCCGCCTTCGCCCACTACTTCGAGACGGTGAGCGCGATCAAGCAGTAGGAGCCGTTACTCGCGAAAATCGTCGGCCTGCGGCCGGCGATTTTCGTTAGAAGGTGCCTTGGACCAGGCCTCCATCTACGAGCAGGCTCTGGCCGGTGAGATACGATGCGGGCTGGCTGCAGAGGAAGGCGATGACGGCGCCGACCTCCTCCGGGCGGCCGATGCGGCCCACGGGGATGGCCGCGGCCTGCTGGGCGAAGTGTTCCTCGGGCGTGATGCCGGAGGCCGCGGCCTTCACTTCGGCCAGGTGAAGCTGGCGGTCCGTCATGACGTGGCCGGGCAGCAGGGCGTTCACGGTGATGCCATCCCGGGCCGTCTCCAGGGCCAGCGTGCGGGTCAGGCCTGAGAGCCCCGCCCGCAACGTGGAGCTGATGGTGAGCAGGGGGTAGGGCTGCTTGGCCACGAGGCTGGTGATGTGGACGATGCGCCCCCACTGCTGGGCCCGCATGCCCGGCAGCACCAGGCGGGTCATCCGCACCACGTTGAGGAGGGTGGAGTCCACCCCCGCGCACCAGTCCGCATCGGTGAGGTTGGCGAACTCCGCGGCCTTGGGGCCGCCGGTGTTCGTGATGAGGATCGCCACCGGCCCCAGCTCCGCGACCGTGGCCTGGTGCCAGCGGACGAGG
>CAIRAS010000232.1 GCA_903876615.1 uncultured Holophagaceae bacterium | reverse complement strand
GCCCCGGCATGGCTCGCCTCGTGCACGCTGAGGCTGAACAGCAGGGCCACATAGCTGACGAGGATGGTTGGTATGGAAAGGCTATCGAACACCCGGACTCCGGCAATCCTCCAGTCTACAGGGCCGGAGCCGATGACTGGGGTATGGCCTGCGTCGGCAGCGCCGGTGGTCCGCCTGCCCCGCCCTGGAGTTCCCATGCACCTCAAGCCCAACTCGCCCCATGCCGTCGAGGCCGGCCCGACCCTTATCGGGTTCAACCTCGTCAACGGCAAGGAGGTCGAGGGGGACCTGGCCCTGATTCTGTCCAAGTCTCCGGTGGACAGCCGGGACCTGGTGGGCATGTTCCCGGACAGCGGCGACAAGGACGTGGCCCGGGCCGCCAAGGCCGCCGCCGAGGCCTTCCAGAGCTGGTCCCGGACCCCGGCTGCCGAGCGCGCGGGTGTGCTGCTCCGGACCGGAGCGATCCTGGCGGCCCACCGGGACAAGCTGGCCCGCCTCCTCACCCGGGAAGTGGGCCTCACGCCCCGCGAAGCCCAGGCCGAAGTCCAGGAAGCCCTCGATGCCTGCCGCCACTTCTGCCTGCAGACCCCGCCCGAGGGGCGTGAGCTGCCCTCGGGGCTCCAGGCCCACCCCCGCCCCGTGGGCGTCTGCGGCATCCTGGCCACGGGCGCGTCCCCCCTGGCGGCGCCCCTGCGCAAGCTCCTGCCCGCCCTCCTCGCGGGCAACACGGTGGTGTGGAAGCCCAGCGACAACGCGCCCGCCGCCGCCTACCTCCTGCTGCGCGCCCTCATGGAAGCGGGGCTCCCCCCGGGCGTGGTGAACACCATCAACGGCCGGGGCCGGGCCGGCTGCGGCCGGCACTTCCTGGCGGGCATCGAGAAGGGCCTGTTCCAGGGCTTCGGCTTCGTGGGCTCCCGGGTGCTCGGCCGCATCGTGGGTGAGCTGTGCGGCCGGAACCTGATCAACCCCAGCCTGGATGTGGTGGGCAAGGGCGCCATGGTGGTGCTGCCGGACGCGGACCTGGACCTGGCCGTGGCGGACGCCCTGGCGGGGGCCTTCGGCCAGGCGGGCCAGCGGCCCGTGGGACTGGGCAACCTGCTGCTGCATGAGGCCGTCGCGCCCGCCTTCCGCGAGCGGTTCCTGGCGGGCCTGGCGGGCCTGTCCCAGGGCAATCCGATGAGCCATCCCGAGGTGGCCTTTGGCCCGCTGATCAACGCCCGCACGGCCAAGACCTTCGCCGAGCACTGGGAGGCGGGCCGCGCGGAAGGCGCCACGCTGCTGACCGGCGGCGCGACCTGGACTGAGGCCAACCGCACCGAGAAGGTGCGGGGCGAGATCGCCTACGGCGCCTATCCCCAGCCCTGTGCCTGGGACGGCGTGCTGCCCGTCATGGCCCTGTTCCAGAACCCGGTGGCCGGCCCCTCCGTGAACCTCTGCCCCTTCGCCGAGCTGGAGCAGGCCCTGGCCTGGACCCGCACAGCCCCTTGCGGCTTCGCGGTGAGCCTCTACACCCGGGACCGGGCCTCCATCCAGCAGTTCACCCGGGAGAGCCGGGCGGACCTCGCCACAGTCAACCGCCCCGCGGACGCCGCCGAAGCCCGCCTGCCCTTCGCCGGCCAGGGCACCCATCCCGGCGCCCGCCCCACCGCCGACGGCTTCCTCCGCTGGCAGACCCACTGCGAAGCCGCCTTCG
>CAIRAS010000231.1 GCA_903876615.1 uncultured Holophagaceae bacterium | reverse complement strand
GTGACCACCGGCGCGAAGATCTCCTCCTGCATGGTCACGAACTTGGGGTTCGTGGTGCGGATGAGGGTGGGCTCGATGAAGTAGCCCACGGACTTGTCCCCGTGGCCGCCCCAGAGGATCTCGGCCTCGGGCGAGGCCTTGACCCGCTCGAGATAGCCCATGGTGTTGTCGAAGGCCTTCTCGTCGATGACGGCGTTGAAGAAATTGCGGAAGTCGCGCACGTCGCCCATGCGGATCTGGCCCAGAAGCTCCTTCAGGCGGGCCTCCAGCGCGGGCCAGCGGGAGGCGGGCACATAGACCCGGGAGCAGGCGGAGCACTTCTGGCCCTGGTACTCGAACCCGGCCCGCACGATGGCGGCGGCGGTCTCGTGGACGTCCCCCGAGGCGTGCATGAAGACGAAGTCCTTGCCCCCGGTCTCGCCCACGATGCGGGGGTAGCTGCGGTAGCGCTCCAGGTTGCCGCTGATGGTCTTCCACATGCTGTTGAAGACGCCGGTGGAGCCCGTGAAGTGCAGCCCGGCGAAGTTGGGGTCCTCCAGGACGACCTTCCCGATGAGTGGGCCCGGGCCCGGGATGAAGTTGATCACGCCGTCCGGCAGTCCGGCCTCCTTGAACAGCTGCATGAGGTAGTAGTTCGACAGCACCGAGGTGGAGGCCGGCTTCCACACCACGGTGTTGCCCATGATGGCCGGGGCCGTGGCCAGGTTGGCGCCGATGGCCGTGAAGTTGAAGGGGGTGACCGCGAAGACGAAGCCCTCCAGCGCCCGGTAGTGGACCCGGTTCCACACGTGGGGGTCCGAGATGGGCTGCTGGCGGTAGATGTCCTCCATGAACTTGGCGTTGTAGCGGAAGAAGTCCGCGGTCTCGCAGGTGCTGTCGATCTCCGCCTGGAAGACGCTCTTGGACTGCCCCAGCATGGTGGCGGCGTTCAGGATGTAACGGTACTTGGTGGAGATCAGGCTGGCCATCTTGTGGAAGATGGCGGCGCGGTCCTCCCAGGGGGTGGCCTCCCAGGCCTTCTTGGCGGCCAGGGCCGCGGCGATGGCCAGGCGCACCTCGGCCTCGCCGGCCTCGTGGAAGGTGGCCAGCACGTGCTGGTGGTCATGGGGGCAGACCGCCCGCTCCACCCGGCCGGTGCGCACTTCCTGGCCGCCGATGATGAGCGGGATCTCCAGCTCCAGGGCGTACTGGCGCGCCAGCTCCGCCTTCAGGAGGGCGCGCTCCCGGGACCCCGGGGCATAGGGGAGGATGGGCTCGTTGTGCGACTCGGGCAGGCTGAAGATGGCATTCGACATGGGGTGGTGCCTCCGGCCGGCCTCCTATTCCGGGAGCCCGGCATCCGCAAAGAATAAAGGCGAACCATAGAGCGCGATCCCGAAATCTTTGATCCGCGTCTGGACAGCTTTCGAGACCATGAAGTCGGCGAAGGCCCGCCCTCCGGCCGTATTCACCTTGGGGAAGCGGGCGCTGCTCACCTCGATGACGTGATAGACGTTGCGCAGGGCCGGGTCGCCCTCGTGCAGGATGGGCAGGCCGAGCTTCTTCCGCAGGGCCAGGTAGGTGCCGCGGTCGGCCAGGGTGTAGGCCTTCTTCTCGGCGGCGATGGCCAGGGTCTGGCCCATGCCCTGGCCGGTCTGCTGGTACCAGGGCTTGCCCTCGAGGCTGATGCCCGCGGCCTTCCAGAGCTTCAGCTCCTGGGCGTGGGTGCCGGAGTTGTCGCCCCGGGACAGGAACAGGGAGCCCGTGGCGGCGAGGCGCTGGAAGCAGGCCACGGCGCCCAGCTTGGCCAGCCCCGCGGGATCCGCGGCGGGCCCCACCAGGATGAAGTCGTTGTGCATGACGAGGCGGCGGTTCACGCCGGCCCCGTCGGTCATGAGGGCCTTTTCGGCGTCGGGGGAGTGCACCAGCAGCACGTCGGCTTCGCCGCGCTTGCCCATGGCGATGGCCTGGCCTGAGCCCACGGCGATGGTCTTCACCACGTAGCCCGTCTCCTTTTCGAAGAGCGGCACCAGCTCGTCCAGCAGGCCCGAGTCCTGGGTGCTGGTGGTGGTGGCGAGGATGATGACCTTTTGCACCGGCGGCGCGGCGGCCAGCAGGGCAGGGCAGAGGGCCGTGACCAGGGCCAGGCCCAGGCGAAGACAAGCGGATCGGGGCATGGCGTCCTCCGGAACGGTGATCCCGGTAGGATATAACGGTTCCGGGGCGGCCGGGGGGGCGCTCAGACCAGCAGGCGCTTCCGGAAGGCCCTTACGTCTGCCTCGATGGCGGTGGAGGCCTTGGCCTGGATCTCCCGGAAGCGGGCCAGGGCTTCCTGGCCCAGGGGCGTGATCTGGGAGCCACCGCCCTGGTGGCCGCCCTTGGCCGCCAGGATCACCGGGGAGCGGAAGCACTTGTTCATCTCATCGACCATCAGCCAGGCCTTGCGGTAGCTCAGGCCGAGCTCCCGGGCTGCCGCCGAGATGCTGCCGCTGAGGCCGATGGCCTCCAGCAGATCGGCCTTGCCCTGGCCGATGGCGATGTCCTCGCCGACGGCGATGCGGATGCGGATGGTGACGGTGGAGGTGGGCATGGCGGACCTCGAGGGCATCCCATTTCAGCACAGGGCGGCCCGGTCTGTTAAAACGGGAGCATGGATGCCACGCACGCGGACCCTCCGGCGCGATCCCCCCTGGGGACGCTGCTCTTCCCAGCGGTGCCGCGGGACTTCCCCTGGGCCCGGCGGGTGCAGCTGCTGCTGCGGAGCCTGCACCTCTGCGCCATGGCCCTGGTGGTGGGGGCGCTGCCCTTCGGGGCGGACTACCGCGCGCTGCGCGGCGCCATCCTCGCCACGGTGGTCACGGGCGTGCTGCTCTTCGCCATCGACCTCGCCAGGGACGCGGCCATCCTCATCCAGGGGAGCGGGGTGGCGGTGCTGCTGAAACTCGGCCTGCTGGGCCTGGGCTGCCTCCAGCCCGCGCACCGGCTGCCCTGGTACCTGGCGGCCACCTTTGTGGCCTCCGTCGGCGCCCACATGCCCGGGTCCTGGCGGCACTTCTCGTTCTGGACCTGGCAGGTTGTGAGGGTTCCCGACTGATGGCCACCCCCGCGGAAGCCCTGCAGCTCATTCTCGATCGGGTGACGCCCCTCCCGCTGGTCCGATTGCCGCTCAGCGAGGCCCTGGGTCTCGCCGTGGCGGAGGACCTGCACTCCACGGCCCAGGTGCCGCCCTTCACCAACTCCGCCATGGACGGCTACGCCCTGCGGGCGGCGGACTTGGCTACGGCCACCCCTGCCATGCCTGTGCGCCTGCGGGTGTTGGGCGACCTGGCGGCGGGGGCGATCCCCACCTGCGCCGTGGGACTGGGAGAGGCCCTGCGGATCATGACCGGCGCGCCCCTGCCCGAAGGGGCGGACACCGTGGCGCCCGTGGAGCAGACCCTGCGCGGCGAGGGCTGGGTGGACGTGCTGCACCTGCTCCGCCCGGGGCTCCACATCCGCCACGCGG
>CAIRAS010000230.1 GCA_903876615.1 uncultured Holophagaceae bacterium | reverse complement strand
CCAGAACCCCCCGGCGCGCGTGGTGCCGGGCAGCAACGGCCACGATGGCGTCATGACCAACTCCAGCCTCGGGGCCGGCACCCTGATCATCGGTGGCCTGGTCCGGCACTCCATCCTGGCCTCCCGGGTGGTGGTCCACGAGGACGCCCTGGTGGAGGACAGCATCCTCTTCGACCACGTCACCGTGGAGCAGGGGGCCCGCCTCCGGCGCTGCATCGTCGACAAGCACGTGCGCATCCCCGCCGGAGAGACCATCGGCTACGACCTGGAGCTCGACCGCGCCCGCTTCACCGTGTCCGAAAAGGGCATCACCGTGGTGCCCAAGGACTATCAGTTCAGCTGACAGCCCTGACAGCAGTGTTGGCATCTAGCGAAATCGCTGCGCGATTTCGCTAGTGGTGCGCCTGCGGCGCTGCAGTAACCGATACCGCCTTGAAGAACTGCACCTTGCCGCTGGCCAGGTTGTAGACGGCAGGGACGACCGTGAGCTTGTCGGCGGCGGCAGCGTCGCGGAGGAGCGCCGAGCGGTCGAGCAGCGCCTGGGCCTGGCGGCGGGCGTTGGCTTCCTCGAGGTGGGCGATGTGGGCGGCGGCGTCCTCATTGGGATCCTGGGGGGTGCTCTCCAGCAGCCCGGCCATGCCCGCCTGCAGGGCCCAGAGGTTGCCGGGCAGGGGCTTGCCGTTGGCTTCGCGCACGGCCTTCACGGCGCCGCAGCTGGTGTGGCCCAGGACCACGATGACCTTGGAGCCCAGGTGCTCGACGGCGTATTCCGCCGAGGCCAGGCCCTGCAGGTCCGGCGCGTTGCCCGCCTCGCGGATGGTGAAGAGGCGGCCCGCCTCCTGGTCGAAGAGGAGGGCATCAGGCACCCGGCTGTCCGAGCAGGTAATGACCACGGCGAAGGGCGCCTGGCCCTTCACCAGGGCCGCGCGCATGGCGGCGTCGTGGCCGGTGTCGAGGGTGCGGACCCGCTTGCCCGCCACGAAGCGGTTGTTGCCTGCGCTGAGCTCGGCCAGGGCGTCCTTGGGGGTGGCTGGACCGGCTTCGGTCGGGCCGGCGGGGTGGGCCGGCGGGGCGGGGGCGATCTTGGCCGGGGACTTAGCCTTGGGGGCGGGCGCCGGGTGCTCGTCGGCCGCGAGGGTGAGGCTCACCGCGAGCAGGATCAGGGGCAGGGTTTTCATGGCGGCTCCAGACAGGGCTATCCCGATCATCGGCGTCAGACTCGATGAAGTCCAATTTGGGTATCGGCCACGCTGACCCCAACCATTCAAGAGCAACAGCGGAACCGCAGATGCCGCAGATTGCGCAGAGGGGCAGCGCCGCATTCTGCTTGGGCCTGCCAGGGGCGGCCTCTGGCTGTGCCTGGGGTCAGGGCCGGTGCGCTCCCAGCCACCCAATGGCCGAAGCCCCCTTGCTGGGCTCACAGGCCCTGGCATGCATCTGTGTCATCAGCGCCATCTGCGGTTTCCTTGTTCTTGGCTGAGGCTGCCCGACCAGCGGGAAGTCCACTCTGGGGCGCGGCTCAGGCCTTGGCCCGGGACCGCTCGAGGGCCTCTGAGAGCTGGACGACGCGGTAGGGCTTGTGCAGCAGCCCCGCCCCGCCGTGCCTGAGGATATCCTGGACCTCCTCGTTCTCGCCGAAGCCGGTGCAGATGATCACCGGGATGGAGGCATCGATCCGGCGCATCTGATGGAAGGCATCCCGCCCGCCCAGGTTGGGCATCTTGAGGTCCAGCAGCACGGCGTGCAGATGCTGATGGCAGTCCCGGTAGGCGGCCACCCCCGCCTGGCCGTCCGCGGCGGTCTCGACGCCGTAGCCCAGGCTCTCAAGGATGGCCTGGGCGAGCTCCCGCAGGGCGGGCTCATCCTCCACCACCAGGACCATGCCCTTGCCCGCGCCCGGGGTGTGCTCCGTCTGGGGACGCTCCGGGAGGAGACTGCCCACGGGCAGGTGCACCATGAAGGTGCTGCCGAGGCCGACCTCGGAGCTCACGTCGATGGTGCCGTGGTGGGCCCCTACGATGCCGTAGACCGTCGAGAGGCCGAGCCCGGTGCCCATGTGCTCCTTCGTGGTCTTGGTGGTGAAGAAGGGCTCGAAGATCCGCTGGAGGGTCCCCTCGTCCATGCCCGGGCCCGTGTCGCAGACCCGCAGCTCGATGTAGGCTCCCGGCGGCAGCTTCAGGGCTGCAGCGGCGGCTCCGACCAGGTCCACCCGGCGCGAGGTGAGTGTCAGACTGCCCTTGCCCTGCATGGCCTCGGCGGCGTTGATGCAGAGGTTCACCAGCACCTGCTGGATCTGGGAAGGGTCCCCGTCCACGTACAGGCCGTCTTCCAGCTGGGTGTTCACCTTCAGGTCCGCATGCATGGAGGGCTGGATCAGGGCCAGGCACTCCCGCACGGCGGCGCTCAGGTCCACGGCCTCCTTCCGGTGCTTGCCCCGGCGCCCGAAGGCCAGCAGCTTGGCCGTGAGCTCACTGGAGCGCGTGGCCGCCCCGAGGATGGCGTTGATGCGCTTCTGGCGCTTGGGATCCTGCTCGTCCGCCAGCAGCAGGTCGGCATGGCCCATGATGCCCGCCAGCATGTTGTTGAAGTCGTGCGCCACGCCGCCCGCCAGGCTGCCGAGGCTGCTGATCTTCTGGGCCTGGGCCCGCTGCACCTCCTGCTCGAGGTGGTGCTGCTCCTCCACGGCCGACAGGGACTCGTTGATGTTCCAGGCCAGCCGGCCGATCTCGTCGGTCTCGTGGCCCGGAGGGATCTCCAGGCGCATGCCGTGGGCGGCGTCCAGCCCGTTCAAGCGGTCGGACATCATCTTGATGGGTTGGATGACCGTGCGCATGACGCTGAGGGCCAGCGCCGTTCCCATCACGGTCGCCAGGAGGAACACGATGCCCCGGAGGGCCCACACATAGCGGGAGAGCTGCCGCGCAGCTTCTTCGGCATCCGGGGTGACCCGGATCTCGCCCACGACCGCGCCCTTGGTGAAGGGTGATTCCAGCGGGTGCACGATCTCCTTCTCCCCGCGAGCCCAGCCTGGCCGCTGGGCGCTGGCCAGCACGCCCTCGCCGGCCCGGATCTCCACGGAGCCGAGGCTGGGAGACTTCAGGAGCCCCTGGGCGGTCTCCTCGGCCAGGCGCCGGTCGCCCACGAAGCAGGCGGCGCTGGCGGAGGGCTCGACCACGGTCAGCAGGCCCCGGATCCGATCCTGGGCGCGGGCGGACTCGTAGCCCGCCGCGAAGCGGGCGACGATCTCATTGGCGAGCAGGCCGATCCCCAGCGCCACTCCCAGGAGCAGGAGGGCGGTGCGCAGCACCAGGCTGGAGCGGAGCAGGGGGGGGGGCATGGCGGGCCCTTACTTCCCCAGGTCCAGGACGACCCGGACCCGTCGGTCCACCCGGGCGCCATCCACGACCCCGATGGCCGCCTTGTTCGAGGCGACGAGCTCGAGGACTGCCTCGGCGCTGGCGGCCTGGCGCGGGGGCTGGGCCTGACCCGAGTAGAGCAGGCGGGCCCAGTAGGCATTGATGTCGGGCAGGTCCTTGCCCACGAGCAGCTGGTAGAAGCGGGCCCGGGTGCCCGGGGGCTCAGCCTGCTCTATCGGGACAACCACAAGACCCGAGGGCAGCCGCTTCTGGCGGCCCATGAACAGGTTGATCACCTCGTCCCGGGTGAGGCTACGGACCAGGCTGTCCGGGTGGACGATGACCACGGGTTCCCCGGCGTGGGCAGGGGGGGAGCCGAGGAGGACCGCCAGCAGGATGGGAGCGCGGCGCAGGAAGGAGAGGGCTCTCATGGCGTCGCCTCAGAACACGAAGTCGAGGGTGACGGAGCCGACGGTAGCCTTTCCTTCCCACCCCGGCTGGGCGTTGAGCCAGAGCATGAGGTCGTTCGGCCGCCCCTCGATGCGGTCCACCTGCACCTTGAGGGCGGTCCTGGGATGGAAGTCCCACCGCAGGCCCAGAGCCAGGGTGGTCTGGTTGGCCCGCTGGTGCTGGATGAAGGCGCTGACCCCCGCAGCCAGGGCCGCAGCCTGGGGCCCCAGGGCGGGCAGGGCACCCAGATAGACAGGGTGCGGGTCCGACACGATCCGGGAGGCCAGGAAGTAGGGCACGAAGGCGCCTTCGCGGTAGCCCACCGAGAGGTAGCCGGACTTCAGATCGGGAATGGGGCCATCACCCGTCCGGACCTGGGCCCCCACCGCCTCCACCCGGAAGGGGCCGCCCTGCCAGTTGAGGCCGGCCGAGACATACCGGAAGCAGTTCTCCTGGAAATCCACTCCCTTGGCCTGCTGGGCCAGGCGGGGATCGCTCAGGAGGAGCGCATAGGCGTTGAGCCCATTCTGCAGGTCGGTGATGGGGGCGGGGAATTTCTCGGAAGGCTGTGCCCGAGCATAGGAGAGGCGCAGGTTCAGGTCCCTCCAGTCCAGCTCGGCCACGGCGCCGAACAGCTTGGAACCGCCCAGGGGGACATACCCCCCATCGTTGCCAAAGGGCACCTTGTCGATGGCAGCGGTGCGGCCCGCAGCGACTTTGAGCCGCAGGTGCAGGCGTGAATCCAGGGAACCCGTCCAGGTCAGGTCCCCACCATCCAGGCTGGAGAGCATGAGGGGGCCAAAGAAGTCCACGGGAGGCCGCACCCACAGGTAGGAGTAGCCGACGTTCCGGGTGTCCGCGATCTGGAACACGTCGAAGCCGAGCCGCCCGGCCCGGGCCTGGATCGAAGAGGTGGGTTTGTAGCTCAGGAACGCCCAGGAGATATCGGGTTTGTATGTGTAGTCGAAGCGGTACTTGCTGATCGTCTGGCCGACGAAGCTGAAGTCACCCCCCAGATTCAGGTTCACCTGAAGGCCCAGGCGGCTGTCCAGGTTGGGGTTCAGGCTGCGCAGGACCCCTCTCGGCTGCGTGGGTTCCCGCACGTATTCAGCCCGGTCGCTGGAGCTCGCAGCCAGGCCCAGGGTGCCGAAGCCGCTGACTTTTACGCGGCAGTCCCCTTCCTGAGCGGCCAAGGGCAGCGCCAGGGCCACCAGCGTCAACCAGGCTCTCATCCCCAAGGACATCGGGCCTCCTCTGTCGCAGGATCCAGACAACCAATACTCGCCTTATGCGGGATAATAACGGCATCAGATGACTGTGACTTTAATTTTTTATGCACGTGTCGCCAATGGCCAATGGCCATTGGTCCTGCGGGCGGCAGGGCCTGGGCGAGAGCATCCCCGAGCGCCGGACTCGATTTGCAATCAATGAAAAAGGATCACCGCCAAGAAAATAGAAACGCCTGGGTGGCTACTCGTAGCGGAGGGCCTCGATCGGATCCTGCTTTGCGGCCTTCAGGGCGGGCCAGATTCCGAACACCAGCCCCACGGCGGTGCTGACGCCGAAGCCCAGGACGATGCTCCAGAGGGGGGCGGCGGCCGGGAACTCGAAGACCAGGCGCACCAGCAGGGCGATGCTCAGGCCCACGGCGATGCCGATGGCGCCGCCCACGCCGGTGAGGCTGACGGCCTCCACCAGGAACTGCATGGCGATGTCCTTGCGGGTGGCGCCCAGGGCCTTGCGGATGCCGATCTCCCGGGTGCGCTCGGTGACGCTGACCAGCATGATGTTCATGACGCCGACGCCGCCCACCAGCAGGGCGATGCCGGCGATGAGGATCATGGCACCGGCGATGCCGCCGGTGATCTGCTGGAAGGTCTTCAGCTGGGCTTCGCTGGTGAAGATGGCGAAGTCGTTGGGCTGGTTGGCGCGCAGGCCGCGGCGCGCCCGGAGGACGGCCACTTCCTGGTCCATCATCTCGTTCATCTGCTTGGGGTCCTTGGGCACGGTGGCGATGTGGAGGTTGTCGCCGGTGCCGTTCTTCACCTGGGGGAACATCTCGTCGAAGGTGCTGATGGGGATCATCAGGATGTTGTCGGCATCCCCGCCCAGGAAGCTGCCCTTCTT
>CAIRAS010000229.1 GCA_903876615.1 uncultured Holophagaceae bacterium | reverse complement strand
GTTCTACATTTATTGGAGAGGGAATGATCTTTCACTGGGATGAAGAGAACCGTCCCCACATCGCGCGTCACGATGTGTCTGCAGCCCAGGCGGAGGCGGCTTTCCAGGCCGAGGATGCCCAGGTGTTTCCGGACGCCACGCGCCTGAATCGCTGGCTTTTGGAGGCAACGGTGGAGGAGCGGACGCTCAGGGTGGTCTTCGCCCGCGTCTTCCCTGAAGGCTTCCGGATCATCACCGCGCACTGGATGCACCCCAAACGCAGGAGAACGCCATGACCGCCAAGAAAACCAAGCGCATGTCCATGGCCGAGTTTGAGAAGGCCTCCGGTCCCGGCGAACCGCTGGAAGAGCTCCGGGCCCGGCAGGAAGTTGATGCCGCCTGGGCGGAACGGGCGTTCCGAGGGGAGGAACCCCTGGGCATACCCATCCGCATTCAGCGGGGAAGGCCAAGGGCGGGGGATCCCGCCGCTCCGACGGTGGTGAAGGCCATCCGGCTACCCGAAACCCTGCTGAAGCAGCTTCAGACTCGGGCCAAAGCCGAAGGGCTCTCGCTGAACGCCCTTCTTCAGACGGCCGCCGCCGAGTACCTCGTCCGTCATCGGGGCGCCTGAGGCTGAGACCTCAAAGCCCAACCAAAAATCAACCCAGACCCACGCTGTCTTTTTTTATCTCGGAATCGCCAGCGGCGATTCCGAGCACCCCCCGATTGGCCCGCCATGTTCGCCCTCGGCATTTCCGATTTCAGTGTGGGAGAAGGGGTCTACCCGGCGGCGCAGCTGCTGCGGGTGGCCCAGGGCCTGGGCTACCGGGACCTGGTCTGCTGGGACCAGGGCACGGCGAGCTATCCCAAGCTGCGGGAGACCCTGGCGTGGATGCGCCAGGCCCGGGAGCTGGAGGGCCTGCCGCCGGACCCGGCCTGGACGGACTTCCGCCTGCACCTGGGCAGCCGCTTCACCTGGCGGGGCCACGACTACGGCGCGCTGCCCTGCTCGGACGCGGGCCACGGCGCCCTGAACCGGCTGCTCACGGCCCTGGCCCACGAGGCGCGGCCGGAGCTGGCCATCCCGGGCCTGGGCGCGCCGGAGCCGCCCCGGGACTGCGTGCTGCTGGCGGAGGACCGGGCGGGCCTCGACGCCCTGCTGCGAGAGGGCTTCGAGGCGGTGCTGCTGGGCCATCCCCGCCGGGCGCAGGAGGCCCGGGCCGCGCTGGCGGCGGGCCTCTCCGTGGCCGCGCCCCAGGTGCTGCGCTTCCGCACGGCCGAGGGCCTGGAGATGCACCGGCTCAAGCGCGCCATCGCGCAGCAGGCCACCCTGGTCCGCACCGAGTGCCTGTGGGAGTCCGCCGAGGCCGCCGTGCCCCGGCGCGACTGGGAGGCCCGCTTCCCCTTCGCCGAGCCCGCCGTGGCGCGGACCACGGACGCCCTGCTGGAGCGCGTGGCGGGCTGGTCCATGCCCTGGGGCGAGTGGGTGGTGGCCCGGCCCCTGGGGCAGGAGGACACGGACCTGGACGCCCTGCTGCGGGAGCGCGTGCAGGCCGGCGTGGCGGCGCGCTTCCCGGTGCTGCGTGGGGACATCCTCGCCCGCCTGGAGCAGGAGCTGGACCTGATCTCGTACAAGGGGTTCGCACGGTACTTCCTGCTGGTGCAGGACATCGTGCAGGCGCTGAAGCACCAGGGCATCCCCAGCCGCATCTGCGGCCGGGGCAGCGGCGCGGCCTCCCTGGTGAGCTACGCGCTGCAGCTCAGCAACGTGGATCCCATGGCCACGAACCTGATGTTCGAGCGCTTCCTCACGAAGGAGCGGAAGGATCCGCCGGACATGGACATCGACTTCGCCTGGGACGAGCGGGACCG
>CAIRAS010000228.1 GCA_903876615.1 uncultured Holophagaceae bacterium | reverse complement strand
TCATGGCTTGCCTTCCTTCGGGAGCAGGGCCCGCAGCTGCTGGTGATAGGCGCGCAGCGCCAGCTGCCCTGCCTCCGTGATGCGGAAGCTGGTGACCGGGATGCGCCCCTGGAAGGTCTTGAGGGTCTCCAGGTAGCCCGCAGCCTCCAGCTTCTGGGTGTGGCTGGACAGGTTGCCCTTGCTCAGTCCCGTCACCCGCTGCAGGAACAGGAAGGCCACCTCCTCCGCCGCCCCCAGCACCGTGAGGATCGCCAGCCGCGCCGGCTCGTGGACCATTCGGTCGAGGTCGAGGATCGGCTGGATGGCAGGGTCCCGCTCAGGCATCGGCGTCATCCTCCTCAAACATGGCCAGCTCCGCCAGCGCCCGCTTCAGGCGCAGGTGCGCCCAGATGCCGTAGGCGATGAGGCCCGTGGCAACCAGGAGGAAGGCCGGGATGAAGATCAAGATGAGCTCTGGGTTCCTCGAGGAGTTCAGGAACATGAGCACTGCCACATAGACCAGGGCTGTCCCTTCGTCAGCTTCGGCTTTGCGCAGGTGCGGGGCCAGCCAGGCCCAGCCCAGTCCCAGCAGGGGGGCCAGCAAGATCGTCCAGTGGGTAGGGGGTTCGCTGGGGAGGGAGTCAGGCGAAAGATTCAGAGCCCACCAGAACCACGGCTTGGCAATCCTGATAAACAGCATCATCGGGAGCACCAGGAGGGAGTAACCCAAAGGTCCCCACCGGGTAAGGGGACGCAGCAGGCGTGGGGGGAAGCCGAGATCCCAGCGTGAGGCTTCGCCGCGAACGGGTCCGAAGGGCTCGGGATAGGCCAACCTGCTGAGGCCCCGCATGACGGGTGCCCACAGAAAGGGCAGGCAGAAGGCCAGGGCCAGCAGCCACGGAGGCAGGGCGGGCTGGGTGCGCGCCAGGAAGCGCACCAGGCCCATGCTGGGACTTCCGGCGGCATGGAAGGCCGCCAGCGCCCACTGCAAGCTCAGGGTCCCCAGGACCATCAGACAGAACCCGGTCCAGAGGCTGCAGAGCCCGCTGCTCTGGTGTGGCACCCGCCCGTAGTCCCGGGTGAGTGTGGCCAGGCGCGCCAACTGCTCCTGACTTGGGCTGGCCATGGGTGCCTCCGCTTTTCTGGGAACCAGTTTGCAGCGCAAACTGGTTCTATCCACCCCGCATAATCTAGACATGCTTGAATCTATAAATGCGACCCCTCGACCTCCGCTCAGACACCGTGACCCGACCCACGCCGGAGATGCGCGCCGCCATGGCCTCGGCCGAGGTGGGCGACGATGTGCTGGAGCGCGATCCCACCATGGCTGTCCTGGAGGCCCGGGTGGCGGAGCTGCTGGGCCTGGAGGCGGCGCTCTGGGTGCCCTCGGGCTGCATGGGCAACCTGATCGGTCTGCTGCTGCACCTGCGGCGGGGGGACCGGTTCCTCGCCCCGGCCCAGGCCCACGTGCTGGGCTCAGAGCTGGGCACCGGCGCCTGGCTGGCCGGGGGCATGCCCGAGGCCCTGGCCTGGGAGGGCGGGCCCGGGCGGCCCACCCCCGCGCAGGTGACCCGGGCCGCGGGCTCGCCCGGCCCCTACTACACGCTGCGCAGTCGGCTGCTCTGCCTGGAGAACACCCACAACTTTGCCGGGGGTACCGTGACGCCCGTGGCCGAGCACCGGGCC
>CAIRAS010000227.1 GCA_903876615.1 uncultured Holophagaceae bacterium | reverse complement strand
TTCGGGCCAGTGGTGCTTGGGGTAGCGGCGGGACAGGGCGGGGCGCAGCTCCTTGTAGACCCGCTGCCAGAACCCCGCGAGGTCCGTGGTCACCTGCAGGGCCCGCATGTTGGGCGCCAGCAGGTGGAGCACCAGGGGCACTGTGCCGCCGGCCACGGCCGGGGTCTTCTTGAGCCCCCAGAACTCCTGCAGGCGGGAGGCGATCCACGGAGGATCGTCCTCGTAGTGCACCTTGGTGGGGCGCCCCTTGGGCAGCTGGATGGTCTCCGGGGCCCAGGCCTCCAGCAGACGCAGGGTCTCCAGGGGGAACGCCTGGCGGAAGGCCTGGGGCCAGTCCACGTCCTGGACTTCCCGGAGGGTGGCCCGGCCCGCGCAGGCTCCGGCCAGGAGGGGTCCCAGCAGGTCCTCGGGCAGGGCCAGGTCCGGCCGGTGCTTCCGGAGGAAGGCCAGGCGGGCCAGGAACCGGGCGGGCACCTCATCCAGCGCCCGATCCTTCAGAGCCTCCGCCAGCAGGCCCGCCACGCGCGGATCCGCAGGATCCGCGGGGGCACGGCTGACGTCTATGCTCAAGCCTTCGTAGCGGATCTCGGAGCGCCGCTCCACCCGGGCCGCGCCGGGGTTGAAGAGCAGCTCGTCCACGGCCTCCAGGCGCTCCGGGAAGGCCTCCAGCAGCCAGTCCCCCTCGCAGCGGGAGGCCAGGCGGATCAGGGTCTGGCCGCCGGTGCCCTGCTTCACGGCCTCGGCCTCCAGGGCCAGGATCAGGCCCGGCCGGCGCACCCGGCTGCCCGGGTCCAGCCGCGCGCCCCCGCCACCGGCGAAGGCGCAGGTGCCATTGGCTGAGAGCTGGCCCACCCGGTCAGGGTAGGCCCGGAGCAGGGCCTGCAGCAGGCGAAGCTCGGCATCGGCAGGCTCGACGGGGGAGGGCAGCAGGCGCGCCAGGGATTGCACGGCCCGCCGGGCCCGCTGAACGGCGGCGGTGTCCAGGCCTGCGGCCCGGCAGGCTCCGGCGCCGAAGCCTGCGGCCCCGGCCTCCTCGAACTGGTCCAGGCGCAGCAGCAGGTCCGAGTCGGCGCCGTGGCCGGTCTTCACGGGAGCCCGGTCCAGGCCCTGCCGGGCCGAGAGGCTGCCGGACTCCAGCAGGGCCGCAGCGCGCAGGGCCAGCTGGGGGATGCCCAGATCGGCGCCCGCCACGGCCAGCCGGGCCAGACGCGGGTGCAGGGGCAGGTCCGCCATGCGCCGGCCGAGGGGGGTCAATGTCCCGTTCTCCAGGGCGCCCAGGCGCGCCAGCAGGGCCTCCGCGGCGCCCATGGACGTCTCGGGCGGCGGCTCGAACCAGGCCAGCCCGGCGGGATCCCCGATGCCCATGCCGTGCAGGGAGAGCAGCGGCTCGGCCAGGTCCGCGCGCTGCAGCTCGGGGGTGTCGAAGGCGGGCCGGGCCGCGTAGTCGGCCTCGGGGTAGAGGCGGAGACAGCGGCCCGGCCCCGTGCGGCCCGCCCGGCCCGTGCGCTGGATGCAGCGGGCCTGGCTGATGCGCACGGTGCGCAGCCCGGAGAGGCCGGACCAGGGCGAGTGCGAGGCCTCCCGGCCCAGGCCCGAGTCCACCACGGCGCCGATGCCGTCGAGGGTGACGGAGCTCTCGGCCACGTTGGTGCTCAGGATGACCTTCGGCTGGTCGCTGGCGCCCA
>CAIRAS010000226.1 GCA_903876615.1 uncultured Holophagaceae bacterium | reverse complement strand
GTCATCGGCATCAAGGGCGGCGGCATGCGCACCTCCTTCACCGTCCGCAAGGTCGCGAGCGGCATCGGCGTGGAGCGCATCTTCCCCCTCAACAGCCCCACCATCGACAAGCTGGAAGTGATCCGGCACGGCAAGGTCCGCCGCGCCAAGCTCTACTTCCTCCGCGACAAGCTCGGCAAGGCCGGTCGCCTCAAAGAGCGTCGCGTCGTCGAGTAGGCGCCGACTCCAGGTCTTGAAAGCGCCCGCGAGGGCGCTTTCTCATGTCCGGCCGAAGGTCCCGTCTGTGTGAAAATCAGGTCGGGCCTGCCGCCAACCTTCCGAATCGGCAGCGCCCGGGAGGCGCCATGAAGACCCCAGTCCTCACGACCCTGACCATCCTGGCCGCGGCCCTGTCCGTGCAGGCGCAGTCCTGGCACTACGGGCTGCAGGGGTCGGTGAACCTCCCCCTCACGACCCTCAAGGACTACGTGGACAGCAAGCCCGGCCCGGGCCTCGGCGTCCACGGGACCTACGACCTGGGGGATGGGCACATGCTGCGCCCCCGGCTGGACTTCATGGCCTACCCCGAAGCCGCCTTCGGCAGCATCAAGCGCAAGGCCTCCAGCCTCAGTCTGGGCGGGGACTACCTCTTCTTCATCGCCGGGAAGCCCGAGGGCCTCTACTTCACCCTTGGCGCGGCGGGCTCACGCTGGTCCTTCGGCAACACCGGCGGCCCCGCCACCGTGACCAGCGGCACCACGAAGATCGGCCTGACGGGCGGCGTCGGCTACCAGTGGAGCGCCACTCTGGGCACCGAGCTGCGCTACGTCCACACCCGCATCCAGAGCGACTTCAAGGGCGACGCCCTGCAGCTGGGCGTCACCGTCCGGTTCTGATGGACCTACCCTGAAAACCTAGAGTCCGTAGTCCTGCCAGCGCTTCCCGATGCGCGCCAGGATCTCCTCGGGAAAGGCCAGATCCCGCGGCCACTCGCGCGGGTAGCCGTCCCAGGGCTTGTTCTTGCGGGTGGCATCGACGCCCACCTTGCTGCCGTAGGCGAAGCGGTCCGCGGCGTGGTCCAGCACGTCCAGAGGCCCCTCGGTGAAGAGCAGGTCCCGCTTGGGATCCACGTTGCTGGTGAGCCGGAAGAGCACCTCGGTGAGGTCATGGGGATCGATGTCCTCATCCACGATCACGATGCCCTTGGTGAACATGATCTGACCCGTGCCCCAGATTGCGCTCATGACCTTCTGCGGGTGGCCGGGGTATTCCTTCTTCATGCTCAGGATCACCAGGTTGTGGAAGGCCCCGGCGGCGGGCAGGTGCATGTCGCGGATCTCCGGCAGCACCATGCGCAGCAGCGGCAGGAAGATGCGCTCCGTGGCCAGACCCAGGTAGGCGTCCTCCTGGGGTGGGCGGCCCACGATGGTGGCCGGGAACACTGGGTGCTTCCGCATGGTGATGGCTTCCACGTGCAGCACCGGGTAGTCGTCCGCCAGGGAGTAGTAGCCCGTGTGGTCGCCGAAGGGGCCCTCCCGGCGCAGCTCGCCGGGGAGCACGTAGCCCTCGATGACCAGCTCCGAGTCCGCGGGAACCTCCAGGTCGTTGGTGATGCAGCGGACAGTCTCGATGCCCTCGCCCCGGAGGAAGCCCGCGAACATGACCTCGCTGATGAAGGGCGGCAGGGGGGCTGTGGCGGCGTAGGTGAGGGCCGGGTCGCCGCCGAAGGTCACGGCCACGGGCATGCGCTCGTCAGCGTCGTAGCCGTGCCGGTTGCGGGCGCCGTCGTGGTGCAGCTGGGTGTGGAAGCCCAGGGTGCGGTCGTCGTAGACCTGCAGCCGGTAGAGGCCCATGTTGCGGTGGCCCGTCTCCTTGTTACGGGTGTGGCTCATGCCCAGGGTGATGAAGGGGCCCCCGTCCTCGGGCCAGGTGGTGAGCACCGGCAGGTCCGTGAGGCGGATCTGATCGCCCGTCAGGACGACCTCCTGGCAGAGCCCTTTCCGCACGGTCTTGGGGAGCCAGGAGCCCACCTCCACCAGGGACATGAGCTTGGACAGCTTCTCAAAGAGGGTGGCGCCGGGCTTGGGCATGGCCTTCTGCACCAGGGCCTCGATGCGGTCCGCCAGGGCATCCAGGCCCCGGGGCTCCTGGTCCACGCCCAGGGCCAGCTCCATGCGCTTCAGGCTGCCGAAGACGTTCATGGCCACGGGGATGGTCCTGCCCGTGGGGCGCTCGAACAGCAGGGCCTTCCCGCCCCCCGCCTGCTTGGAGACCCGGTCGGCGATGGCGCCCATCTCCAGGACCGGATCGACTTCGGGGGCCACCCGGTGGAGCTCGCCCAGGGCCTCGAGCTGTTTCAGGAAGGTCTGGAAGTCACGGCCCATGGGATTCTCCGAAGCTCGATCATCCCACCCCGGGCCTCCGCAGGGGAACGAATACCCCCCACTTAAGGCGCTGAAGCGGATGAACCGTTGCCAGCTCCCAAAGGAATTTCCCTTGAGCGGACTGGGCTTCTGCGGCATACTGATGGGCCTTGCCCTGGCCGTGGGCTCCCAAGCGCGTCCGATGGACTGCCGCCCATGCGCCCCAACAAAAGAGGTTTCCATGTTCGCAATCATCAAGACCGGCGGGAAGCAGTACCGCGTTTCCGAGGGCGATGTCCTCCGTGTGGAGACCCTGGAGAAGGATCCCAAGCAGGTCTTCACCTTTGACCAGGTGCTGCTCATCGACAACGACGGGGACCTGAAGGTGGGTCAGCCCACCGTCGCCGGCGCCACGGTCGAGGCCGAGGTCATCACCCATGACCGCGCCAAGAAGGTCATCATCTTC
>CAIRAS010000225.1 GCA_903876615.1 uncultured Holophagaceae bacterium | reverse complement strand
TGCTATATTAAAAAATTGATCAATTTGAATTTCAGTCAATAATGGCGCTTTTCTGAAGGCCTCGATATTATTCACAATATCCATCAAAATGAGTTCCGTTTTTTCAACTGGAATATTTCGCTCTTGAGCATAGTTCCAGTATTCGGTGCCTGGGAACACGGCGGCAATATAATTAAGTGGTTGGAACATTTTAGTATATCGATAGGCTCTTTGGAACTCTAGGGTCATTCTTAGATCTTCTATCGTCTCGGTAGGATTCCCAATTAAGAATGAAGCCATTACTGGGATATTATATTTTACGGCTAATTTAATTAAATTGTGATGCTGTTCTACTTTGACAGTTCCTTTTTTCAAATAGGTCAGCATTCGAGGAGAAGCGCTCTCAAACCCTGCACCCATTACAACCACGTTCATGTCTTGCAATGCCTGCATAACTTCTTCGTCTGTGGTGTCACTTCGAACCAGGCACATCATGCGAACTCGCTTATTAAGACCCTTTTTAACCATCAAATCTCGAATTTTGAATAGCCTTTTTTTATTGGCCGTGAATAAATCATCAAATAGATGAATGATTTCTATATTATATTTATTAACAATTAATTCCATTTCTTCGACCACGCGCTCTGCGGAATGTGCTCTAAATTTTTTCCACTGGATCTTGGTGCTACAAAATACACAAGAAAAAGGGCACCCTCTGGAAGAAAGAATTGACATAGTTCTTCCATGATTATAAGGAATAAGGGTGCGTGGGGATCCATAATATTCAGTATTCATAAGATCACGATCTGGAATAGGAAATTCATCTAAATTGTCAACCAATGGTCGTGGTTCTGTAAAAATTAATTCACCATTTTGTCGATAGCATATACCCTTGACGTTAGTCAGACAATTTGGAGATAAATTAGGTAATTTCATTAATTCCAATAGAGTTAACTCACCTTCTCCTATGACGCCTATATCAAAAGGTTCAGGTAATTCTCTGGCAGTAGTTACATGGACACCACCTAAAATAATTATTACATTAGGTTGCTGGGATTTTGCGAAGACAGCATAATCTATTGCAGCTCGGATAGTTTGCGTTACAGCCGTTATGCCGAGAATTTCCGTTTCAGCGGGCAACCCATAAATGTCCTGGCAATTCCCATCGAGCAGTCGAATATGGCTGTAGCCATGCTGCTTTAAGTAGGCAGATAAGGAGGCCAATCCCAGGGGCATCAAGCCATCGCAGAAGCCGCCCGGGGGATTCACAAGCGTCAACCGCCTGTTTTTATTGGGCTCAGCCTTCTCGCTTGTGCCTTTCAACTCACTTAAAGTCTCTCCCTGAACCGCCTGATCGACTGGTCCGTTAGGTGGATTTTCAGGGCCGGATTGAGTGGGGCCCGAAGCCACAACCAATTTCACCACGCGATGATCCAAGAGCGGCTCAAGATCAAGTGAATGCGGACCTTCCGAACAACCAAAGGCAGGATTTGGGACTACGATTCTCGGCCGGTCAAGGGTGGGTTCCAGGCAATTGCTCCACGCGACCTGAAGAACGGCATCTGGCAGGTCTTTTACGCAATGCCGTCTGGGAAAGGGGCAATCCCACCCACACCCAAAACAGGCCAGCGGACGACAGGCCAGAACGGTTTCAGAAGTGGAAGGATGGAATCGTCCGAATTCCCCCCCGCCCATGATGACCAACTGACGGATACCAGCGGCAGAGGCAAGGGACGAAAGGGGCCCCTCGCCACCAATAGCTACCTTGGCACGACAAAGGAGGGCATAGGTCACCCCAAATGAAGCACTCTCGATCATAGGTACAATGGCGCCGAGCGTGGTCTGCCACTCAGCCGCCAGAGCGGCACCTGCAGGCGTGTGGAGGATTGCGACCTGATGACCACCGACGAGGAGGGGACCCTTCAGCGCCGAGGCAAGGTTGGTAGGAATCCCCTGCTCGGCCTCCGCAAGAAGGAAGACGATGTTGCCTGGAGAAAGCCTGTGATCTCGGAGTAATTCTCGGGCCTTCAATTCCTCTTCAGGGGTGCAGAAGGCCAGGCTGTGAAACTCTTTTAACTTGCCTCCAACGGATTTGAGTAGTGCGAGATTTCGGTCAGATTCAGGCGCGAGGGGTGAATCTAAAGGGAGGCACTTCGTCCAGTTTGACCCATACCCAATTCGGTTAGGAATTTCACTGATGGAGGCAAGGCGTTCTACCACGGGTTGGCCAGCCCTACCGGGACTGAGCATCACTCCCGCGCGCAGGTCTTTAATTAGCCGTCCAAATTCTTCGACATACCCCGAGTCCTCCTGTGCACGCTGTAAATCATAGGCCAACACCTGCCAAACCCCAGGAAAGGCTCTGTGCAGGCCCTGGGTGGCATTTGGGCAGATCGCAACAACTGGCCGCTCCGGGAACAGTTCCGAGAGATGCGGAAGAGACCCCAGGGCCACAATTGCTGAAGCGGAATCCTCTGGGGCCATCCAGACAAGGGGGGCATACCGGGTGTGGTGGTCCCTGTCTTGGACCTTCATGGGCTTTTCGATCCAGAACCAGGCAAAGGTATAGTCGCGATTATCATAGTGGATGGTCTGCTCCTGGGCCGTGTAGGCCGTGACCCCCGAGACTCGCAAGCCCCAGTTCTCAGCATCCTTAAAGAACTGCTGCAACTCTTTGGCAGAAAAAATTCTCCAACTAAGACCAAAGATTTCTTTACCCTCGGTGGGGATCTTGGTTGGCCAATAATCTACAGAGGCGATAAATACGCCGCCAGGACGAAGGAGGCGGCTCACTTCTCGAAGGAGGTTCTCTGGCTCGAAACCATGCTCGATGACCGAAATGGCTGTGATGGCATCAAAGCTCTCGTCCGGAAACCCTGTCTGATGGAAATTCCCCTCAACATAGTTGACCTTGTCGGCGAAGGGCATCAGGCCAATCTTTGGATTGAGATCGATACCGCTAAGGGACGTGAATCCCATCCGATGAAGGATTGGCAGAATCTCGCATGAGAATGCTCCTATATCCAGCACAGCTGCGTTGCGGGGGAAGCGGTCCTCTATGAATTTCACCGTCTCGAGCACGTCCCAGCTTTTTAGAGGGTCACCAATGGGACCCAGGCCGGCAACCACCTGTCCCGGGTTTGTGAAGCTCAGACCCCTGGCGCACAATTCTGTCCGAGCTACTTCAACATCCTTCCTCGTCTGTAGGGTCTTCAGGCTGTGAACAGTCCGCAAGGGTGTCGCTTGTTCTGGAACGCTCGGTGCTGTTGACACTTGCCCGAGGATACGGTCGAAGACTTCTTCCACGCCCTTGATAAAAGCGCCCTCACTCCAATCATTAAGGAATGGCACAAGTGGCGCTGTGCCGGCCTCTAGGATTTCCCTGAGAGTGTGATCACCCAGAGTAATCGAGGGACTAGCCCCGTGCACGTGGCGGAACATGCCGCTTCGACTGACCGCAACCGGACGCTGAACCGCTAGCGCCTTCTCTACCACGCTCGATATGCCTGCCTTCTTGTGCTCGTCGTAGAGGAAGACGTTCAGGCTCTTGGTAGCCAGGAAATCCAGCAATTCCACTTTGCTGAAAAATCGTTGATTTGTTAGGACCTCGATACCTGGCTTCCGAACCACGGCCTTGATCTCTTGAAGAATTGAAATAAGGTCCGATGGGACGAGGTCGTTCTCCGGGACGTGGAGGTAGATGCGGGCGCGGTCGAATTCGGCCTGGACCTGCTCAACCAATCGGACGAACCCCTTGTCCTTGAAAGCGAACCCAAAGCTTCCGATGCTGAGCACCTCCGGAGGGGGTTCCACGTTCATGTAGGTTTGAATCAGCCGCGGAATGCGATGGCACAACGGGTTCCGATCCACCAGGGTGGGGTCAGGACAGAAGTGGGCATCGAACAGGCTCGAATCCGCTGCGTCCGCAGCCTCCTGGGTCACCTCATGCATGACGCCCATCTGGGGAATGCCCAGGCTCCGCGTGAGGGCGGGAGTCACCCAAGGCATGGTCCATGAATAATGATTGTAGAGGACCGCAAGGGGATGCACACGCTGGACAGCCTCTCGGAGTTCAGCGGCATCACTGCACTCGATATAGATGAATTCATAATGTGAGGATTTTCCCAGGGCTGCCGCGATGTCCAGTCCGTACTGGTGTATCCCACATTGCTTCTCGGAATGGTTCACTAGAAGAATGGGCTTCCTGGGGGCGGGCTTAGGTCGGCACAATCCCACTTCCCGTTCTTGCGGAGCCAGGATCCCCTGGGTGGCTAGCATCTCTTCAAAGCGCTTGGCAAAGCTGGTTGGAGCCCAGTCCGCGCGCATCTGCATAACCTCAGGAAGCGACTCCGCGATGGCCTCGCGCAGGCTCCGGAATGGGTAAGGCTTCAGGTAGGTATGGAGATGGCGGAAGGTGGGATTAGTACCTACTGCGAGGGGTCGTGCCGCTGCGATGGCTTGGTCCGTCGTGGCTGACAGCCCTGGCTGGTCGCGGTTGTAGAGGAAGCAGTTGAGGGTGTTCTGCCCACACCATTGGATGAGATCCCTCTCGTCCATGTAGTCGCGGGTGAATTCAACCTCGATGCCGGGGCGCGCCACCTTCCGACACAGGGCCTCAAGGTGGTCTGCGTAGGGCATACCAAAAAGCTTGAACATGTAGGGATCCGCATGGGTCCCCTGAGGAACATTGATACGGACGATTGCCTCTTTGAACTCGCGCCCTACAGCATCAACGACGAGTTCAAAGCCCTTCCCTGGGGTGCCAAAGCCGAAGGTGCCAATCACCGGAATCCGGGGTTCCCGGTAGGGGAGCAACCCCTCGGCCAGTTCCAGCGGGCGCGGCATCGGAAAGACCCTTGGATCCGGGTGAACCAGACTGGGATCCAGGGGCAGGTACGCATCGAAGTCATCGGGCGGGCACAGGGCGAAGGGATTCCCGGGCGCCACTTCCAGGACGAAGGTGAACTTGGGGGCAGGCAGGTCCTTCAAGCACTTGGTGTCCAACCAGCCCATGGTGGCGTGGTGGTAGTTGAAGAGGTAGAACTGGTAGTGCGTCCCAAGCTGGGGGTGCGCTGGATCGAATTCCAGATAATCCAGGTCGTACCGGTCCGAATGCAGGAGCGCCTGGTACATCATGCGCCCCGACTCGTAGATGCTGCACTGGGCCTTGGTGGGATTGATGAACAGGCCGCGGGGACGCTGCGAGACCATGAGGACTCCTTCAGGATGGGCAGGACCTAGCCGTGCTTTTGTTGCGATTCCCGTTGGAGATCGGCGTCAACCATTTCGGCGACGAGGGAGCCAAAAGCAACCTCGTCCTGCCAACCCAGCACGTTCCTTGCCAGAAGGGGATTCCCGGAGAGGGGGCCGCGGAGGGACCTGGGCAAGGTGGCATCCAGGATCACGTGCTGCCTCGGATCCAGGCCCACATGCCGGAAGGCCTCCTCCAGGAACTCCCGCACGGAGTGCAGGACACCCGTGGCCAGGACGAAATCCCGGGGCTCCTCGAGCTCGGCCATGAGGGCAAGTCCCCGAGCGTAGCTGCGCGCATGGCCCCAGTCCCGCTGGGCATCCAGGTCGCCGAGGCGGACTTCCTTCTGGAGGCCCAGCTTGATGCGAGCGACCGCTTGGGAAATGCGACGGGTCACAAACTCGGGCCCCCGCCGGGGGCTTTCATGATTGAACAGGATCGCCGAACTAGCCCGCAGGCCCTTCGTTTCCCGGTAGTGGCGGACCAATTGGAAGCCGGCGGCCTTGGCGATGCCATACAGCTCCCGTGGGTCGAGAGGGGTGCCTTCATCCTGGGGGGCAGGCGCATCCGGCCCGTACATCTCGCTGGAAGCTGCGAATACAAGGCTTGCGCCGGGGCTATCGCACAGCGCCTGGAGGATCACATGGGTCGTACCGATGGCTCCTTCCAGGAGCCCCGAAGCCTCCGCTGGGCCGGCCACGGGCTTCCGGGTACCCGCCAGATGGAAGCAGGAGCTCGGCGCCAGGTCTGCCACCAGGCGGCTGACGGAGGCGTGATTGGCAAGGTTGATGGGGTGCAGCGTCACCCGGTCGAGGACGGGCGCCAGCCGCCAGAGCCGCGCGGGGTCCTCAAGGTCGCTGGGTCGGCAGGTACCGTGCACCTCTAGGCCCCGGGCCAGCAGCTCCTCCGTGAGGTAGGAACCGTCCTGGCCTGTGATGCCAATGATGAGCCCACGTTTCACCGCTCGCCTCAGCCGCGGATGACGGCGATGTCCGGGAGGGGGAAAATCATGCCCACGCCCGCTTCCAGGGTGGCCTTCTCCCGCTCCAGGAATTCCTCCCGGAAGTGCCAGGGCAGCACCAGGTAGTAATCCGGATGCATGGCCCGACTCTCAGCCTCGCTGACGATGGGGATATCCGAGCCAATGGTGTGCGCCCCGTATTTATCGGGGTTTCGCTCTGCTGCGACATCCACCACCCGACTGTCGATCTCACACCACTGCAGAATGGTGTTCCCCTTGGTGCTGGCACCGTAGATGTGGATCCGCTTCCCCTCGCGCTTGAGCTGTTTGAGCAGGCCCAGGAGCTTTTCCCGGTGCACGTTGATCCGCTCCTGGAAGTGGCGGTAGGGCAGGTCCGTGTCCAGCTGCAGGTCAAACTCCTCCTGCCGCACCCGGCGGAGCTCCTGGAGCCAGGTTTCCCGCTTATGCGCCAGGCAGGTGTTGTGAGTCACGTAGCAGCGCAGGCTGCCGCCGTTGATGTCATTCATGCCGATGCGCACGACCTTCAGGTCGGCCCGGGCCATGATCTTCTCGATAACACCCAGGCTGTAGTACTCCAGGTGCTCGTGGCAGATCGTGTCATAGCTGTCCCGCTCCAGCATGCGGGGCATGTAGCTCATCTCGAGGATCCAGATGCCGTCAGGAGCGAGCACGTCTCGGATGCTTCGGGCGAAGGCGACAGGATCCTCAAGGTCATAGAACATGGCAATCGAGGTGACGATATCCAGCCTTCGTTCTCCCAGGTGGTGGCTCAGCTCCGGAGAGGGAAAGAGGTCCTGGACAACGGTGATGCCGTCCTTGACCTCCGTGGCCACGTCGCTGGGATCGATGCCGAAGCGCTGGTATGTGGCCGGATAGGCCTTGAGCAAAGTCCCGTCATTGCAGCCGATGTCCAGAACCATTCGTGGCCCCTGGGCACTCATGGCCATGGCTTCCTCGGCGATCCCCTGCAGGTGGTTTCGCATGGTCGCATTGGTGCCGCTTCGGTACCAGTAGGCGGAATAGAGGATCTCGGGGGGAACCGAGTGCTTCATCTGGAGCAACCCGCAGGCCTTCTCATCGCGGGTGGGGTCGCATCGCACCAGCTGGCAGGGGATCTTCCGCAGCGGCGGTTCCTCCTTACCCGGCTTGTGGAAGGATCCCTGCAGGTGCTGGGGACCCAGGTCGATCACCGGCGTCAGGCTCGATGAGCCGCACACACGGCAGGTCTGGCGATGGGTCAGGTGCATAGGGACTCCTACAGTGAGTCATTCCCAAGGAAGGGGGGTGCCACCTTTAGATCGGCAGCCTCTGCCCAGCACTTGGGAAATGCATCAAGGGGTTGCCCCGACCTCACACCCTCCGCCCAAAACTCCTCTCCAGCTCCGCCAGGCTCAGCTTCTTGAGGATGGGCCTTCCGTGGGGGCAGGTGTTGGGCACCTCGCAGGCCAGGAGGTCCTGGATGAGGCGGAGGGCCAGGTCCGGGGGCAGGGCGTGGTGTTTCTTGATGGCGGCGCGGCAGGCCAGCTCGGCGTTGAGGTCACGGCGGAAGGTGTCCAGGTCCACGCGGCCCTCCTGCTCCAGGCGGATCATCAGGTCATCCAGCAGGGTCTGCGGGTCCCGTTCCGCCAGGAAGTCCGGTAGGCCGCGCACCACCAGGGCGTCTGCTCCAAAGGGGTCCACCTCCACGCCCGCGGCCTCCAGCTCGGGCAGGAAGGGGAGCAGGCGGGCCAGGGCCTCGGGACCCAGCTGCACCACCTGGGGGGGCAGCAGGGGCTGGATGGCCGGGGCGTGGCGGCGCAGGAAGAGGCGCTCGAAGAGCACCCGCTCGTGGGCCACGTGCTGGTCGATGATCCAGAGCTCCGGGCCGTCCGCCCCGGTGATCTCGGCCACCAGGTAGGTCTGCTGGAAGGCCCCCAGGTAGCGGATCGCACGGCCGGTTTCGCTCCCCTCGGCCACCCCTGAGGGCGCCGCCTCGTAGGCATAGACCGTGTCCAGGGGCCGGGTCTCGAAGGCGGCTGACAGGGCCTGATAGGCGGCGAGGCCCCCGCCGGAGTGGTCGGACCAGAGGCGCGGGTGCTGAGGCGCCGCCCGGCGGGAAGGGTCCAGGTCGAACTCGGCGTCCATGGGCTTGGGGGGCAGCTCCAGGACTGAAGCCAGGCCGCCGCGCAGCTTCGCCCAGGCCTCCTCCGCCGCGCTGCGCACCCAGGCGAAGATGCGCTGGGGCTCCCGGAAGCGCACCTCGGCCTTGGTGGGGTGCACGTTGACATCCACCGCCTCGGGCGGGACCTGCAGGAACAGCACCGCCGCCGGGTAGCTGCCCTTGGCGAAGGTGCCGGACCAGGCCTCGGACAGGGCGGCCAGCAGCAGGCGGTCCCGCACGGCCCGGCCGTTCACGAAGAGATAGAGCCGGTTGCGGTCCCGGAAGCTCAGATCCGGCGGCGAGACAAAGCCCCGCAGCTGCCAGGGGGCCTCACCGTTCACGAAGGGCACCAGCCGCCCCAGCTTGTCCCCCAGCAGGGGTGCCAGGCGCTGGCCCGGATCGTCCACGGGGGGCAGCACCAGGGGGGCGCCCCGGTCGGGCCGGAGGATCCAGTGGACGCCGGGCGAGCTCAGGGCCAGCCGCGCCACCACGCCCCAGAGCTGCGCGTGCTCCGTGTCCGTGGACTTGAGGAACCGGCGCCGGGCCGGCAGCTGGGCGAACAGATCCCGGACCGTCACGGTGGTGCCCCGGCTGCGGGGCGTCGGCGTGACCTCCTTGATGACGCCGAACTCGCAGCGCAGGCGATGACCCGCGCCCTCGGTCTCGGCGCTGGTGAGGTCAAAGCGGCTCACGCTGGCGATGCTGGGCAGGGCCTCCCCGCGGAACCCGAAGGTGTCGAGATGGCCCAGGTCCTCGGCCGTGCGGACCTTGCTGGTGGCGTGGCGCTCCAGGGCGAGATACAGCTCGTCCCGGGCCATGCCCGAGCCGTCGTCCGCTACCTCCAGCAGGCGCTTGCCGCCCTCCTCCCAGGTGACCTCGAGGTGCCGTGCCCCGGCGTCCAGGGCGTTTTCCACCAGTTCCTTGAGCACCGAGGCGGGCCGCTCCACCACCTCCCCCGCCGCGATCTGGTTGGCCACCTGGTCACTGAGGATCCGGATTCTGGACATGGTTAAAAGCTATCAGCTATCGGCGCTCAGCCGTCAGGTCAGACTGGAGGGATGAACCCACGCGCCCTCCTCCCCGGACTTCTCCTGCTGCCCGCCCTGGTGCAGGCGGCACCCCGCACCCAGGCGCCGGACGCGGCCTGGCTGACGTTCACCACGCCCCACTACCGCATCCACTGCCCGGCGGCCTTCGAGGGCTTCGGCCGCGAGGTGGCGGGCCGGGTGGAGGGCATCCACGCCCAGTACCTGGGCCTGGTGGGCTATGTCTACGAGAAGCCCATCGACATCGTGATCCTGGATCCCGTGATGGAGGCCAATGGCATGGCCCTGGCCATCCTTCAGCGGCCCCAGGTGGTGCTCTGGAAGACGGAACCTGAGGCGGATTCTGTCATCGGCCACCACCACGGCTGGGCGGAGCTGGTGGTCGCCCATGAGCTGGGGCACCTGCACCACCTGCTGCGGCCCCAGCGGAAGCCCAACCTCTGGCAGCGCTGGACCGCCGTCCAGGGCCCCCTGCCCGGGAAGGCCCCCCGCTGGGTGGTGGAGGGCTACGCCACCCTCATCGAAGGCAAGCTCACGGGCAGCGGCCGTCCCCACAGCGCCGTTCGCGCCGCGGTGCTGCGCCAGTGGGCGCTGGAAGGGAAACTCCCCGCCTACGAGGCCCTCAGCGGCACGGGCAGCTTCCTGGGCGGCAGCATGGCCTACCTGGGCGGCAGCGCCTATCTGGCGTGGCTGGAAACCAAGGCCGCCGACCCCAAGGTGTTTCAGACCCTGTGGACCCGACTGGCGGGGAAACGCAACTTCGACGACGCCTTCCTGGCCACCTTCGGCTTCGGCCCCCGGGACGGCTACCAGCGCTTCTGTGCAGAGCTGACCCACACGGCTCTGGAGCTGGAGCGCCGCGTGAAGGCCCAGGGCCTGCGCGAAGGCGAGCTCTTCACCCAGCTGAAGGGGGAGGTCACGGACCTGGCCCTGAGCCCCGACGGCACCAAGCTCCTGGCCCGCGTGCTGGATCCCAAGCAGCCCGGCCTGTACCTGTGGGACCTGAAGGCACCGGTCGCCAAGAAGGCCAAGCCCAAGGACCCGGACGAGCCTGAGGACCATGCGCCCGCAGTGCCCGTGGTGGCGCCCAACCGCCGCCTGGGCCGCATCCACGGCGCCCTGCCCTGGAAGCCGGTGTGGACGTCCGCTGACACCATCGGCTTCCGGCTGCGGCTGCCGGATGGGGAGGGTGTGCTGCAGGCCGAGCCCTGGCAGTGGCAGCCCGCAAAGGGGGCCCGCCCTGCGGCCTCGGCGCCCAAAACCAGTCCCGCGACGGTCCCCGCCTGGAAGGAAGTGGACGGCATCTGGAACCTGGTGGACGCCACCGGGAAACCCCTCACGCGCACCCTCGCTGCCGCCTGGAACCCCGCGGTCACGCCCGACGGGAAGTGGATCTACTACACCCAGCTCAGCGCCACGGGTCTCCAGATCCGCCGCCTGGACACCAGCCTGCCACCCCTGGAAGCCAAGGCCCTGCCGGTGGATCCCGAGCCCCTGGTGCGGGACGTGGCCCTGCCGAAGGCCGACGAGCCCAGCCCCCTGCCGCCCCCCGTGGCGGTCGCGCCCCACGCCTATCGCGTCGGCGAGAGCCACGACAGCTTCTCCCTGGTGGGCTTCAGCACCTCCCCAGCCGGAGTCAGCACCCAGCTGGGCCTGGGCGGCAACGACATGCTGGGTCGCCTGAACTGGCAGGTGCTGGCGGGCCTCGGCCTCGGCAACGTCGCGGGCATGAACCTCGGCAATGTCGCGGGCCCTCGGGGGGCCATGGCCGGGGCCTCCTGGCACGGCTGGCGCTGGGCGCCCTCCCTGCAGGTCTTCTCGAGCCTGGAGCGGCCCTCCCGCCAGGACTTCCTTGCCACCCAGGGCTTCGACCGCGAGCGCCGGGGCTTCGAGCTGGCCTTCGAGGAAGTGGACCTGGGCCGCCCCCGGAACACCCTGCGCCCCTACCTCGCCGTCGAGCGTGTGACCCCCAGGGGCGGCACCGCCCTCGGCCGCTCCCTGGTGGGGGTGGACGCGGGGCTCGGCAACACCTGGAGCCGGAACGAGCAGGGCCTCCAGGCTTCGGTGGCGGTGCAGGAGCAGCAGGGCCGCACCGACGGCCAGGCCTGGCAGCTGACCCGCGCCACCTTCCGGGTGGGATGGCTCAACCCCTGGGTGCCCCTCCGGGTGCAGGCCGAGGCCGGCCGCCTCGGTGGGCAGCCCACGGACCTGGATCGCTTCCACCTGGGGGGTCTGCCCACCTCCCTCCTGCCCAGCGCCCTGGACGCCAACCGCGCGGTTCAGGCGGCCCTGCCCGCCTATACCGCCACCGGCAACCGCCTCCAGCGCCTGCGGGGCGAGCTGGGGAGCCCCTTCCGGCTCTACCTTGAGGCCACCACCCTCTGGCAGGATTCGTCCCCCAAGCCTAGGGCCCTGCGCGTGGCGGGCCTGGAGCTCGACGGCCGGAACCTGGGCCTGCCCCAGGAAATCATGCGCCGGCTCACGGGCAACCTGAGCTTCACCCTGGGGGTGCACCGCCCCCTGGATGGCATCATGAAGGGACGCACGGTGGGAACCTTCTCCCTGCTCCTGCGACCCTGAGATTCGCCCGGAATGCCCTTTCTTCTCGCTCTTGTTCTCATCCTCCTGGTCCAGTGGCTCCACCTGCGCTTGCTGCGGCTGGAGCTGCCGGAGCGCACGCACCGATGGCTGCCCTGGCTCCTGGGCCTGGTCCACCTCCCCCTGGTGGTGTTCGCCCTCATGCGCATGGCCGCCACCGGCAACCACAGCGCCATGCCCCTGCTGCGGGGACTGGCCCGGGGCGGCTTCTACTTCCAGGCCTTCAGCGTGCTGCACCTGGTCATCGGCATGGTGGGCCAGGGGCTCTGGCGGCTCTCGCGCCGCCTGGCCGAGCGGGATGAAGCGGGCGAGGAAGCCCCGGAGGATCCTGGGCGCCGCACCTTCCTGCGGGTGGCCGCCGTGGCCAGCACCGGGGCTGCCGTCACCCTGGGCGGCAGGGGCTCCCGAGCGGCCTTCGGTGATCCCCTGATCACCCGCCGGGACCTGGCCTTCCCGGACCTGCCGGCGGGCCTGGATGGCCTGCGCCTCGCCCACCTGAGCGACCTCCATGCCGGCCCCCTGGTGGGCGCCGAAGCCCTCGGCCGCTGGCGGCTTCTCACGGAGCGGGAGCGCCCAGACCTGCTGGTCTTCACCGGCGATCTCGTGGACAGCCGCCCGGAGGAACTGGGCCCCCTCCTGGCGGCCTTCCGGGGCTTCGAGCCTCCCCTGGGACGCTTCGCCGTGCTGGGCAACCACGACTACTTCGACGATCCCCGCCCGCTCTGGCGGGACCTGGAACTCGCTGGCATCCGCTGCCTGGAGAACCGCGCGGCCCTGGTGCCCCGGGGGGGCGCCGTCCTGGCGGTATTGGGACTGCAGGACCCCATGGCCCGGAACGGCCGGTTCCGGCGCCTAGTCTTCGGCCCTGGCCCCCGCCCCAGCGAAGCGGCGCGGGACCTGCCCGCCGACGCCTTCCGGATCTGCCTCAACCACCGGCCGAGTGAGTGGGAGCACGCCCTGGCCGCGGGCGCACGGCTCACCTTGTCGGGCCACACCCACGGCGGCCAGATCAATCCCATCCCGGGCTTCAGCAGCGCGCACCTCATCGGCCCACGCACGGACGGTCTCTACCGGCAGGGGGAAGACCTGCTCTACGTGAGCCGCGGCCTCGGCGTGGTGGGCTTGCCCATCCGCATCGGAGCGCCGCCTGAGATCGCGATCCTGACCCTTCGGCGGGGCTAACCTCAGGAAGGAAATCATGAACCGCAGTGCCCTCAGCCCTTGACGAGCACCCACACGCCCACGGCGATGAAGGCGCAGCCGGCGGTCCACTTGATGGCGGCCTCGGGGATGTAGCGGAACAGGATGCCGCCCACGGCCACGCCGATGGCGGTAGCGCACACCAGGGCCGCGCTGGCGGCGAAGAAGACCGTCCAGGCCTGGCCACTGCGCACCGTCGCTGTCATGGCCGCAAGCTGAGTCTTGTCGCCGACCTCGGCGAGGAAGACGGTGACGAAGGTGGTCCAGAACAGCGAGCGGATCATGGGGCTCCTTTACATTCCTGCGGACTCTCAAGCGTAATGGAAGCGGTTCTGCGGCACACTGGTCAGATGGTGCTCGACCACTTTGACCTCCCCACCACCTATGTGGACACGCCCGAGAAGCTGCAGGAGGCTCTGCCCCTGTGGCACGCGGCCGGACTGCTCGCCGTGGACATCGAGTGCAGCCTCACGGGCATGCACCACTGTGTCCTGGCCTTGATGCAGGTAGCGACCCACGACCAGGCCTGGCTGGTGGACCCCCTGCCGATCCAGGACCTCATGCGCCCGGCCCTCCAGGCCATGGGGCAGGTGCCCTGGATCGTCCACGACTTCTCCGGCGACGGCATCGTCTTCAAGCGCCTCTACGATGTCGTGCCCGACAGCATCTTTGACACCATGCTGCTCTCCAGGGCCCTGGGCTACCCGCAGCCGGGCCTGAAGACCATGGCCCGCCTCAAGCTTGGCCTCGACATCCCCAAGGAAGAGCAGGACTCCAACTGGATGCTGCGCCCCCTGCGGGACGCCCAGATCAGCTATGCCAGCCGAGACGCGGCCCTGCTGTTGCCCTTGCTCCGCACCCTGGCGGACGAGGCCGAGACCAAGCGGGAGCATCCGGAGATTGGTCCCCGGCTCGCCAGCCTCCCCAAGGAGATCCGCCACCTCCTGCGCCGGGTCCGCGCCTACAGCAACCCCAAGCAGGATCCCCTCGTGGAAAAAGCTAGACATTTGGGCGATCTGGCCATGGAGCGTGCCCGGCAGCTCACGGCCATGCGCTGGGCCTGGGGCAACGAAGGCGACGTGGCCGCCGTCATGGAACTCGGCAACCGCTGGCTCCTGGCGCGTTTGGCGCATCCGCCCGCCACGCGGGAGGCCCTGGAGCGCACGATGCCCAACCCCCGTTTCCGCCGAAAACGCCTCGACGCCCTCTGGGCCGTGTTTGAATCGGGGCCCCATGAAACTCAGGAAGAGGCAGAATCGACCGATGGGTTGATTTGGAACAACCCTGGAAAACCATGACCATATCCCCAGATTCCCCGGCCGACGACGGCATCCTCCTCAGCTTCCCCAAGGGCCTGCTGGGGTTCCCGCAGCTCACCGCCTTCCGCCTCTTCGAGCCCCCAGACGGGTATCCTCTGAAGTTCCTGCAAGCGGTGTCCTCCCCGGACATGGCCTTCACCTGCATCGATCCCGTGGCCGTCAAACACGACTACGAAGTCCCTCTCTGCGATGAAGATGCCGAGGCCCTCGCCCTGGAGTCCCTGCAGGACGCCATGATCCTGACCCTGGTGGTGATCCCCGAGGACCCGCGGCGCATGACCACCAATCTGGCAGGCCCCCTGGTCATCAACGCGAAGACCATGACTGGCTACCAGGTCGCGCTGAACTCTGACAAATTCCCGCTGCGGTTTCCAATCCTGGCCCGGGATTGAAAAAGCTCTGGTAGCCTTCCAGCATGCTGGTCATCACGCGGAAGCAGGAGCAGTCCCTCATCATCGGTGGCGAAGTCGAGGTGATCGTCCTTGGCATCTCCAAAGAGGGTGTCCGCCTCGGCATCAAGGCTCCACGCAGTGTCCAGGTCCACCGCCGGGAGGTCTTCGAGGCCATCGCCGCCGAAAACCTCGCTGCCATCGAGGCCAAGTCCTCGGTCCAGGGCGCGGCCGCCCTGCTCCGGGCCGCTCAAGTTAAGAATCCGGAAGACCGATAGGGTGTTGTTGAGGTTCTCCCTTGGACATCACTGTCGCCACCGCCGTCTCCATGCACCAGCTCAGGGTCCAGAACGACCTGACGCTGAGTGTTCTCAAGAAGACCGTGGAGGCGGACGTCCAGCAGGGGGCTGATCTCGTCAAGCTGATGGAACAGTCCGGCGGCGTGGGCAAGCGGGTGGACCTCTTCGCCTGAGCGCAGCCACTATTTCAGGTAGGGCGCCAGATAGCGTCCAGTGACGCTGGCCTTCCGCTTGGCGATCTCCTCAGGTGTGCCCACGGCAATGAGGCGGCCCCCATCCCCTCCGCCCTCGGGCCCCAGGTCCAGGACCCAGTCCGCAGTCTTGATGACGTCCAGGTTGTGCTCGATCACGATGATGGTGTTGCCTGTCTCCACCAGTCGGTTGATGACCTCCAGCAGCTTCTGGATGTCCTTCAGGTGCAGGCCGGTGGTGGGCTCGTCCAGGATGTAGACCGTGCGGCCCGTGGCCCGCTTGCTCAGCTCCTTGCCCAGCTTCACGCGCTGGGCCTCGCCCCCAGAGAGGGTCGTGGCGCTCTGCCCCAGGCGGATGTAGCCGAGGCCCACGTCGATGAGCGTCTGCAGCTTGTTGGCCAGCACGGGGATCGGCGCGAAGAGGACCAGGGCCTCCTCCACGGTCATGTGCAGCACGTCGGAGATGCTCTTGCCCTTGTAGTGGATCTCCAGGGTCTCGCGGTTGTAGCGCTTCCCCTTGCACTGCTCGCAGGTGACGTAGACATCCGGGAGGAAGTGCATCTCGATGCGCA